>CAYRWZ010000018.1:4921-37259 GCA_964428065.1 uncultured Comamonadaceae bacterium
GAGCCCGCCGGAATAGGCCAGAACCACCTTTTTGATTTTCTTGGACATCGACCGCACTCTCCCTCGATCCGCCAAAATGTTGACCGAAACCAAATCGGGGCGGGAGTATAGGCGATCGGCCCCACGCCGCAATATGCTTGACCGCCGCAGGGGTGCTGGATAGAACAGAATTCTGTGGTGATTTGGGCCGACCGGCTTGCGGCCACATTAAACAAACCGCTAAAAGGTCGTGGCGGGGGTCTTCCTCCCTCCTTCCCGAAGGTCGGCAGTCAATCTGGTTGTGCATGCAGGGTGCAGGCGCAGCCATCCGCTTCGGAAGGACGAACCCCATGGCGAAACCCACCCTCCCCCCCAATCAGCTGCACCCGGATACCCTGCTGGTGCGCGGCGGGTTCGATCGATCCAGCTTCGGCGAGACGTCAGAGGCGATCTTCATGACCTCCGGCTTCGTCTATGACAGTGCCGAGCAGGCGGAAGCGCGCTTTTCCGGCGACGATCCGGGCTATGTCTATTCGCGCTATCGCAACCCCACGCTTGAAGTGTTCGAACAGCGGATGAAGCTGCTGGAAGGGGCCGAGGCTTGCCACGGCACCGCATCGGGCATGGCGGCGGTGTTCGCCGGGCTGATGGCGCATCTGAAGGCGGGCGATCATCTGGTCGCCAGCCGGGCGCTGTTCGGATCCTGCTTCTATATCGTCACCACCTTGCTGCCGCGCTATGGCGTTGCCACCACGCTGGTCGATGGCGCCGATCTGGCGGCGTGGGAGGCGGCGATCCGCCCGAATACCCGCGCCTTGTTCATCGAAACCCCGGCCAACCCGACGCTGGCGATCATCGATATCGCGGCGGTCGGTCGGCTGGCGAAACAGGCCGGGGCCAAACTGTTCATCGACAATGTGTTCGCCACCCCGCTGCTGCAAAAGCCGCTGGAACTGGGCGCCGATGTGGTGATGTATTCGGCCACCAAGCATATCGACGGCCAGGGGCGCTGTCTGGGCGGGGCGGTGCTGGCCGATGCCGCCTTCTGTACCGATCAGTTGCAGCCGTTCCTGCGCCATACCGGCCCGGCGCTCAGCCCGTTCAATGCCTGGCTGCTGGCCAAGGGGCTGGAAACCCTGTCCTTGCGCGTGCATCGGTCATGCGACAGCGCAGAGGCGATTGCGGCCCATCTGGAGGGCGGCAAGGGCATTGCCCAGGTGCTGTACCCCCATCTGCCCAGCCATCCGCAGTACGGGATCGCCAAGCGGCAGATGGCGCGCGGCGGCACGCTGGTGGCGTTTGAATTGAAAGGCGGGCGCGCAGGGGCCTTCGCCTTCATGAACGCGCTGCGGGTGATCGATATTTCCAACAATCTGGGCGATGCCAAATCGCTGATTACCCACCCGATGACCACCACCCACCGCGCCATGCCGGAGGAGGACCGGGTGGCGATGGGCATTACCGAAGGGCTGGTGCGCCTGTCGGTCGGGCTGGAAGATGCAGGCGACCTGATCGCCGATCTGGAGCGCGGCCTGAAAGCGGCCGCCGCCTTCGCCTGACCTAATCCAGCTGCATCAATTCCGCCTTCAGATAGGCGGATTCCGGCAGGAAGGCGTGGACCGGATGGTCCGCGCCCGCACCGGCGCGGCGGAGGATGCGGCCAATGCGCCCCGCTTTGGCCAATCCCGCGCGCACTTCATTGGCAAAGGCCTCCGGATCGACATGGTGGGAGCAGGAGGCAGCGAGCAGGAACCCGTCCGGCTTCACCAGCCCCGCCGCCAGCCGCACCATCTTCCGATAGGCCTTGAGCCCGGCAGCCAGATCCTTTTTGGTTTTGACGAAGGCGGGCGGGTCGGCAATCACCAGATCGAACCGTTCGCCATCGGCGGCCAGCCGCTCCATCGCCTGCGCGCCATCGCCCAGCAGGGTGCGCACCCGGTCGGCGACGCCGTTCAGGTCCGCCGCCGTTTCCACCAGCGACAGGGCCAGCTTGGACCGGTCGATGCAGGTCACTTCCGCCGCCCCGGCCACCGCCGCCTGCACGCCGAACCCGCCGGCATAGGAATAGACATCCAGCACCCGCCCACCGGCAGCTAGGCGGGCGGCGGCAGCGCGATTGTCGCGCTGATCGAAGAACCAGCCGGTTTTCTGCCCCTCGCCGACATCGACCGTGAAGCGGCAGCCGTTTTCCACCAGCGTCACCCGGTCGGGCACCGTGCCATGCGCGGTCTCGATCCCCAGTTTTAGCCCTTCCAGTTCCCGCGCTGGGCTGTCATTGCGCAGCAGAATCGCCTCCGGCGCCAGCACCCGGTGCAGCGCGGCCAGCAGCGGCTCGCGCAGCAGGTCCATCCCGGCGGTGTTCTGCTGCACCACCAGCACCGGCCCGTACCGGTCGATGATCAGACCGGGCAGATCGTCGGCCTCGGCATGGATCAGGCGGTAATAGGGATCGGGAAACAGCCGGTCGCGCAGGGCCAGCGCGCGGGCGATGCGCCCAGCCAGGAAATCGGCATCGACCGCCTGCCGCGCCTGCCGCGACACCCGGCGCACGGCAATCAGCGTGCGCGGGTTGAACATGCCGACGCCCAGGCCCGCCCCGTCCGCCGACAGGATATCGACCAGGGTGCCGGGCGGCAGGGCCTTGGCCTCGGCAGTCATGTCGATTTCGTTGGAAAAAGCCCAGGGATGGCCGTTCGCCATGCGGCGATCACGACCGGGCTGAAACCGGATCACGGGACGCATGATCGGGATGCCTTCCGCAGCAGGAGGGGGGAGAGGGAGGCGCCTAGCCGTTCTTGCGCGTATTGGCAATCGGCTGGGCGAATTGCAGTTCCACGTCCCAGGGGAAGTAGATCCAGGTATCCTGGCTCACCTCGGTGATGTAGGTATCGACCAGCGGCCGACCGGCGGGCTTGGCATAGATCGCAGCAAAATGCGCCTTGGGCAGCATTTCCCGCACCGCCTTGGCGGTGAAGCCGGTATCGACCAGATCGTCGATGATCAGCATGCCCTCGCCATCGCCCGGCACACCCTTCAGCACCTGAATTTCCCCGCGCCGATGATCGTCGGAATAGGATTTGACGCAGATGGTGTCGATCACGCGGATATCCAGTTCGCGGGCGACGATCGCCGCCGGGACCAGCCCGCCGCGGGCAATGGCAATGATGCCCTTCCACTGATGGCCGTCCAGCAGACGCCAGGCCAGCGCCTTGGCATTGCGGTGCAGTTCTTCCCAGGAAACCGGGAATTTCTTGGTCCAGGGGGTTTCGTCGGCCATGATGTCCCTCGCTGCGGCGGAATGGCGGGATGAACGGTTATGGGGCGGGGTTTTAGCTGACCCCCCACCCGCCTTCAATGCGGAAAGTCAGGCCCCGTCCGGAAAACTTGCCCTAAAAGAAAAACGCGCCGGATTGGGCGCGTTTTGCAGTCGGGTGTTCGCTTCGCCCTAGCGGACGAAAATCTGCACTTCGTTGGTATCGACCGCCGGGGAGCTGGTGGCGGAAATCGCCACGCGCGCGGGCGGCAGGCCCATATCGGTCAGCGACCGCAGCACCTGTTCGGCATTGCGCCGCGCCGCGCCGGACGACAGGGCCACCTGCCCAGCCCCGCCCCGGTTGGGGGCAACGGCCACCACATCGAAGCTGGCATCCGGGCGCCGTTCCAGCGCCTGGCTGACCGCATTGTACAGCTGCTGTTCATAGGCAACATTGGCGCGGTCGAACCGGATGGTGACCAGCGGGCGCCGGTCGGCCCGACCGCCCACCGGCGGCGGGGTCAGGCCAACAGCCATGCTGGCCGGGGCGATGGCCGAGGTGGCGCGGGTGTTCAGGCTGCCGCCGAACGGCTGCCCGGCCTTGATCGCCGCCGAGAGAGAGGTGAGGTTACGCCGTTCCGCCGCCAGGAAACCGGACTGGCGCGACACATCCTCGCTGACATCGTTGAGCAGCCGTTCAACCGAAACCTGGCTGCGGCTGATATCGTCCTGCAACACGGCCAGGGCGCGGTGATCTTCTTCCAGCGCGCCGGAAATACCGAAGGCCGCCCGGGTCGCTTCCAGCAGATAACCGGCGAAAGCGGCGTCATTGGCCAGAATGTTCGACAGGCGGTTCAGGCGGCCGATATCGGTATCCAGCCGGTCAAGCACCGACTGGGCGGTGTTCCACTGATCGACCAGGATCGGGTTGCCGGGGGTGGTGCCCGCCTGCAAGCGCGCATTGATGGTGCCGACCGAGCCGAAATATTGCTGGCTGGCTGCCACATTGGCCGCGCGGATTTCCTGGAAGGCCGCCAGACGCTCGTTCAGCTGGGCCTGCAGCCGCTGGTGATCCCCGCGCAACTGCGCTGCCTTCTGCCCGACAATCGTATTGGTCGGGTTCGGCGCCGGATTGGGATTGGGCGGGGTGATGGTCGCCGCAGCAATTTGCGTGGATCCGGTCTGCGCCTTGGCCGGTTCGCCCGAAAGCGGCGAATACAGCGACTCCGACTGGGAGCAAGCAGCGAGAACGGAGGCGACGATCAGGAGAGCGGCGTACTTGGGCGTCGCGGCCATCGTGCGTGAATACCTTCCAGAATGGTGGACCAACCAAAGACCAAGCGGCACAACCCGGTTCCGGGACCGGCTGACCAAAGGCCATGCCATTGATTTTGTTACAATCCTCGAAATTCGGCCTTGATACTACGGGAAGCCCCCCGGTTTTCCAAGCCGATTGTTGCCACAATCGCGGCATTGCGGCCCCATGCCCTCTGCCGCCGCGATCGGCCGAAAGATTCCGCTTGCCATGCCCCACAGGGTTCATTATGGTCCGCGCCCGCAGCCAGCCAAAACCGGCTGGTTTCAGCGAAGCGCCCGTAGCTCAACTGGATAGAGCACCAGACTACGAATCTGGGGGTTGGAGGTTCAAGTCCTTCCGGGCGCGCCAGTTTTTGCCGAATAATCTGACACACGATCACGCGGCCTGGGTGCAGGCGGCGCAATGATCGTTTGCGGATTATGCTGTTTTCCGATCAGCGGGCAGCGCGCCAGCGCCACCAGGGGCGATTTGCCGGGGCAGGAAGGGCGGCATAGGCGGCCAGCAGTTTGGGCGCCTCATGGTCCCAGGCCAGCACCTGTTCCACGCGCTGACGGCCGAAGGCGCCCATGGCGGCGCGCCGGTCCGGGTCGGCCAGCAGGTCCGCGATTTTCGCCGCCAGATCGGCAAAATCGTTCGGCTTGGCGTATAGCGCGGCATCCTGGGCGGAAAAGCGCCCTTCGGTCATGTCGAACTGCACCACCGGCTTGGCCACCGCCATATATTCCATGATCTTGTTCATGGTCGATTTGTCGTTCATGGCGTTGACTTCGTCGGGATTGACCAGCACGTCGCAGCTGTTCAGCACCGCCAGCAGCCGGTCATCGGGAATCCGCCCTTCGAAGATCACATGGTCCTGCAGGCCCAGCGCCGTCGCCTCGGCCTGGAGGGCGGGCAGTTCCGGCCCGGCGCCGCACAGGCGGAACAGAATGTCGGTCCGCCCGTGATCCAGTACCAGATGGCGCGCGGCTTGCAGCAGATAGGTCAGGCCTTCCTGCTTCCCCATCACCCCCAGATAGCCCACCATGAAGGCGCGGCCGTTCTTGAGCGAGGGGTCGGCGGGCTGCACCTTCATCCGGGCCAAATTGGGGCCGGAGCGCACGACGAACACCCGATCCTCTGCCATGCCGCCCCGTTCCAGCGCCACCTGGCGATAGGACAGGTTGGGGCTGATCGCCAGGTCGGCGGTCTGATAGGTCAGGCGTTCCAGCAGCACCATCAGCCGCCAGAAGAACCCGCGCCTGCCGAACTTCGCTTCATAGAGTTCCGGGTTGAGGTCGTGATGGTCGAATACGAACCGCACGCCGAACAGCAGCTTGAACAGCACCCCGAGCAGGAAAATCGTGTCCGGCGGGTTGCAGGCATGAATGACGTCAAAGCGATGGCGGCGGAACGCCTTGCACGCAAGCCAGAATTCCATCAGCAGGGCGGAGCCGTATTCCAGCGCATAGCCCAGCGCGCCATTGGCCTCCAGCGGCAGAGGGTGGCGCAGGATATGCACCCCGTCCAGCAGTTCCTCCGCCGCTTCATAGCCCTTGCCCTTGGGGCAGATCACCGTCACCCGGTGCCCGGCCCTGACCAGCGTCGTCGCCTCGTTCCAGACGCGCCGGTCGAACGGCACCGGCAGGTTTTCCACCACGATCAGGATGGAGCGCGGGGCCGCACCCGCCAAGTCCTGCAACACCATGCGGGGCCCTACCAGTTTAAGCCGTGGATATGGTCGGCCGCATAATCCCGCCCGTCGACCCGGTTCAGATCCAGCAGATGCTGGCCGGGAGCCAGCTGCTCCTCCAGATTGCCGAAGGCGGGGGCGGCATTGCCGACCACCACAAGATCGGCGCTGTCTATGCAGTCGGCGATATCGCCGGTGAAAATCGCCTCGATATCGGGATAGAGGGAGAGCGCACCGCCGTTGCGGGCACGTTTGCGCGCTTCCTCCACCAGCGGATCATGGACCCGCACACTCAACCCGCGCTTCAACAGACGGCGCACCAGCGGGATATAGGGGCTTTCGCGCAGATCGTCGGTGCCGGATTTGAAGGCAATGCCGATGATGGCGATGCGCTGGACCTTGAACGACAGGATCTTTTCCACCGCGCGGTTGATCTGGGCATCGTTCGCCGGCAGCACGGTGCGCAGCATCGGCAGATGTTCCGCCACCTCCTGCCCCAGATAGGTCAGGGCGCGCAGATCCTTGCCCAGGCACGAGCCGCCGAAGGCAAAGCCCGGCTTCAGATAGGCAGAGGAAATATTCAGCTTGCGGTCCTGCACGAAGGCATCCATCACCCGGTGCCCGTCGATGCCGAGGGACGAGCACAGATTGCCGATTTCGTTGGCGAAGGTGATCTTCAGCGCATGCCAGGCATTATCGGCATACTTCACCATTTCCGCTTCTTCCAGCGTGGTGCGGATCACCGGGGCGTCGATCCCGTCGTAAATCGAAACCGCCGCCTTGATCGCGGCCGGATTGTCGCCGCCGACCACGATCTTCGGCGGGTTCAGAAAATCGGCAACGCCGCAGCCTTCGCGCAGAAATTCCGGGTTGAACACGATGTCGAAATTGGTGCCGGCCTGTTTGCGCGACTGCTGTTCCAGAATCGGGGTGACCAGACGGCGGGTTGTCCCCGGCGGAATGGTCGACCGCAGAACAACCAGATGCGCATCGTTCTTCCGCGCCATGCCCTGGCCGATCGACCAGGCGGCAGAGCGCAACGCCGCCTCGTCGGCAGAACCGTCCGGGCGGCTGGGCGTGCCGACGCACACAATCGAGATATCGCTGGACAGGACGGCATCCTCTGCACTGTCCGCCATCCGCAGACGGCCGGCGGCCACAGTGTCGCGCACCATGGAATCCAGGCCGTCTTCAACAATCAGGGGCCGGCCCGAGAGCAGGGACGACATCTTCCGGGCATCAATATCGAACCCGACGACAGTATGGCCGCGGGCTGCAAGGCAAGCAGCGGTAATCACGCCTGTATATCCAAGCCCCAAAACACTGACTTGCACGCCGTCCCCCTGGCTTTCGCCGCTCTAACTTTCGTCTCCCTTATATAAACTGGTGGTAATTGCCAGTTTATTAAAATTTTATGCGTATCTTGTTTTCACCATTGGACTGATCTATCACTTTTGGAATGACTGGTAGCCACGCACCCGATTTTTCCGACCTGCGGAACCGGAAGCTGACCGCGCTGTACACGGCGTTCCGCACGGTTGCCGATATCGGGGGCGCCCCCACTCCCGACGACCCCGCTGCCGGCACGGTGGGGGCTGCTGCGTCATTGGGGCGCAGCTTGCTGATCGTCGGCTGCGGTGACCATGCAGAGGCGCGGTTTCTATCAACCGCCTTCGAGTGCCGCGTTCTGGCGACGGACATCGATCCCCGCAGCTTTCCCCCGCCAGACCCGGATGGCCGGGTGGCCTATACATGCATGGACGGGCAGCGGCTGGCGCTGGCCGATGGGTCGATCGACCTGGTTTTCTCGTTCCACGCCCTGGAACATATCCCGGACCCGGTGCGCGCCCTGGCAGAAATGAACCGGGTGCTGAAACCGGGCGGGGCCTATTGCATCGGCACCCCCAACCGGTCGCGCCTGATTGGCTATCTGGGCAGCCCGACCGATGCCTGGACCAAGCTGAAATGGAACCTGATCGACTGGAAGGCGATGCTGACCGGGCGGTTCCGCAACGAATACGGCGCCCATGCGGGCTTCACTGCCGATGAATTGGCGGCGCTGTGCCGCGCTGCCTTCGGCAATGCCCACGATGTCACCCGGATCTATTTCGACGCCCATTACCCATCCCACCGGGGGCTGCTGCGCGTCTTCACCGCGACGGGCCTTGACCGGCTTCTGTTGCCGTCCGTCTATGTTGTCGGGCGAAAAGCCAGCGGGACGGTCTAGGAAGCGGGGGTGAACAGCATGCAAGGCGGCAATCGCAATCAGCGCTTCTATAACAGTCCGCGGGCCGTTGCGATGTATCGCCAGGAAAACGGCCCAAGCACGGTGGAAGCCGGGCTATTCCAGCGGTTTCAGGCCGATATCGCACAGGCGCCCGTGCTGGATATCGGCGTTGGCGCTGGCCGGACGGTGCCCCTGCTGGCGCCGCTGGCGCCCGGCTATATCGGCATCGACTATGCCGAACAAATGGTGGATGCCTGCAGGACAGCCTTCGCCGACCGTCCGGACTGCCGGTTTTTGTGCATGGATGCGGCCCGGCTGGAGGGGTTTGCCGACGGGCAGTTCGCCTTTGTCAGCTTTTCCTTCAACGGCATCGATTCCGTCGATCATCCCACCCGCATGGCGATCCTGGGCGAGGTTTACCGGGTGCTGAAACCGGGCGGGCTGTTCCTGTTTTCCGCCCATAACCGGATGTGGGGCGGACGGATCCGCACGCCGCCCCTGTCCTTCACCCTGCGCCCGCGCGGGCTGCTGCGGCAGGCCGCGATGGTGTGGTTCTGGCTGCGCAACCGCAAACGCGCCGTGCAGACCGCCGATTACGAGATCGTCCCCGATATCGGCCATTATTTTCACAGCCTGTTCTATTACATCGATGCCGGGGCGCAGGTGCGGCAGCTGCAGAAGATCGACTTCAATCCGGTGACGCTGTTCGATTCGACGGGCGCCGAAGTGGCGCCCCGCCATGGCAGCTATGGCCCGCTGGCCGACCATCCGATGCTGTTCTACGCGGCCCGAAAGCCGGGCTAGGACCCGATCAGTTGCCGGTCGAGATCGAATAGGAAAAGCCGCGGTCGAACGGCAGGACCTGGCGGATATACTGATCGATGAACAGGCCCAGTTCGGCAATCGAGCTGCGCGGGACATAAACGATGTCGAACGGCTGCAACGGCACGTCCTGGGCCGGATCTCCGGTTGACATCAGCGCTTCCACATTCACCGTCCGCAGCATCGGCTTGCCCTCCGAATTGCGGCGGATCAGCCCGACCTCTTTCAACTGGCCGCTGGTTTTCGCCCCGCCGGCCAGCAGAATCGCCTCCAGCACCCCGATACGGCCCGGCAAGGCCTGAACCCCCTGCTGGTTGACCTCCCCGCCGACAAACACTTTCTGCGATCCGAAGCTGCGCGGCACTACGGTCAGTTCCGGGCGGCGCAAATCCCTCGCATAGCGGCGGATCAGATCGCGCTCCAGCTCGGCAGCGGTCAGCCCCTCTGCCTTCAGGCCGCCAATCAGCGGCATGGCGATGCGGCCATCGGGGGCGACGGTGACACGGTCGCTATATTCCGGATTATAGGTCAGCCGGATATCGATCTCGTCCCCGGGGCGGAACCGGTATTCCGCCACCTCCACGGTCCAGGCGGCGAACCGTTCGGGGCGATTGGCCTCAGGCGCGACAGTGACCGGCGTGCATGCCGCCAGCACCAGCAGGCAAAACCCTGTTATCCCGCGTCCTGCGACCATCACCGGCCATCCCCCTCTGCCACTAGCGGGCTCAGTTTCCACGTCTCCCGCAAATAGGCAAGCAGCCTGTCCAGATTGGCGCGTCCGGCAACCCCGGTCACGCGGACAATGGTCCACCGATCGCTGCCCTCGACGGCCGGTTCGGTCCGGGTCACGGCGACCGTGTATCCGCGCTTGCGCAGATCGGCGATCAGGCGCTGCGCCCCTTCCTCGTTGCGGAAGCTGCCGGCCCGGACGATGAAGCTGGGCTGGCGCTGGATCGGGGCGGCGGCGGCCGGTGTCGTGGATGGCGCTGCGGAGGGTGCCGGAGCAGGAGTTGCAGACGGGGTGACTGACTGGGTGTCAGACGGGTCAACAGACGGCGGCACAGGCCCGGTCTGGGGGACCGATTCCTGCGGGACCGATTCCCGCGGGACCGATTCCTGGAGGGGCGATTCCTGGGGGACCGATTCCGGGGGCACGACAGTCTGGGAGGTGGGCGGTGTGCTGGATGAGAGACTGTCGGGGGCAGGCGCGGGGACAGGTTCCGCATGCGGCGCCGTGGTCTGGGCGCCGGCCGGTACCGCTGTGTCGCGCCCCGGAGTATCGCGGCCAGGAACGTCACGGCCAGGAACGTCACGGCCCGGCAGGCTGAGCGGCGGGTCCTGCCACTCCTGCCACCGGCGCTGCGCCTCATCCTCCGCCAGGCGCCACAGCCGCACCGCCTCTGCGCTCACGACGGCATAGCTCTGCCCCAGCAAGGTGGCGGTCGGGGCCAAGAGGGGGACGCGGGTGGGATTCTGCACCAGCCACACCAGCCCCAACACAAGCCCGCCCAGCACCAGCAGCGGGGCCAGGCGCACCAGCAGGCGGCCGGACGAACGGCCGCCCGGATCACGTTCCGTCAGGGTCAGCAGAATCGGCAGGGCCAGGCGGCGCTCCGCCTCTGCCGGCTCTAGAAACACCTGACGCAGGATCAGTCGGACGGCAAGGCTCATCACCGCCATGACCAGGCCGAGCAGCAGGGCAACGGCAACGATCACCCGGCGCAGCCCCTCCCCCCGCACGGGCGGTTCGGCCGCCGCCAGCACGCGCACGGCGGTATCGCGGCGCAGGGCGGCATCCTCGGCCACCAGCGCCTCCTCCAGCTTGCGGGCGATCAGCACATAATCCTCGTCCGCCTGCACCAGCTGGCGTTCCAGGCTGCGCAAGGGGACATCAAGCTCCGCTAGCCGGGCAATATCGGTCCGCGCCGCTTCCACCGCCCCCTGCAAGACCGCCTGCCGCGCCTGCAGCCCCTCGATCTCGGCATTGGTCTGCGCGATATTGCGATCCAGCGTGTCGAGGATCGGCGCGCGGTTGCGGCGCGATGCGCTGTCGTCGCGCGCCGGGGTGCCGCGCAGAAAGGCCTCCACATCGGCGATCTGCTGATCGACCATCGCCAGATCGGGCGACGGGCCGGTGAACCGATCCAGAATCTCCGCCCGCCGCATCCGCAGGCCCAGCAGCATGTCGTTCGCCCCCGCAAACTCGGTAGTGCGGGAGGTATCGCGATAGACATCCTCTGCCACCGGCAGGGTCAGGCGCTGTTCGATCAGCTTGTCGCGCGCGCCGATCCGGTCGGCCAGCCGTTCCCGCACCTGATCCAGCGCGGCCTGCAGGCGGGAGACCTGCATCTGCGCATAGTCGGACTGGGTTTTGAAATCATAGATGCCGCGTGCCGCCCGGAATGCCTCGATCTCGGCCTGCAGGGCGGTGACCTGGGCGGCCGCGCGGTCCCTTTGTTCGATCAGCACGGGCGAGCGCAGGTTGCGGAAAATCCGCTGGCGCAGCACCTGATATTCCGCCACCACCAGATTGGTGACTTCGGCGGACAGGGCCCGATCATTGGCCCGGAAGCCGATCAGGATCACTGTCGAATCCTCCTCGCCCTGTCCCACCACCAGATCGCGCCGGAACCGGGTGACGGCCCGGCCCATCATGGTGCCGTAATCCAGCGCCCCCTCGCTCTCGCGCAGCAGGTCGGGGTACAGCCGGGCGAACCCGACCTTTTCGATCACGGATTCGATGACATCGATGCTGCCCAGGATTTCCTGTTCGGCCCGCACCACGGTCGATCCAGACAGGATGAAATCGCCGAACGCCTGGCCCAGATCGGGTTTGACCACATGTTCGCTGCCAGGCAACACCAGCAACCGGGCCACCGCCATATAGCGGGTCTGGGTCTGCAGCGCGATGACCACGCCCACGATCAGCGGCACCGTCACCAGCAGCACCAGTGACCAGCGATAATAGAACAGGTTGGTCAGAACCGACCGGAGCGGCAGGCCGCCGCTGCGCGTTGTACCCACCGCCGCCATGCCGGCACGCGGCCCCGCATGCCGCTGGAAACCAGCGGGCTGGGGCGGCAGGTCGAGCGGGGGTGCAGTCATGCGCGCGTCATACCAGAGGGAAATCAATTCCGAAGGTTAGCGGAATATCCTACACTATAACCATAACCAAATGATTGAAGCCACGATGGTGTATGGCAGGTACGGGCAAAAGCGATCCGGCAGGGTTTCCGGCGCGATGCGAACGGCGGGCAGCGGCCTGGCGCGGTCCATGCTGCGTGCCCTGATGCCCGTTCTGTTGCCTATCCTGCTGGTTGTCCTGCTGCTTATCCTGCCGTGGCGGGCAGCGGATGCCCAGGACTGGACCACGCCCGACATTTACATCGCCGGCCCGGAAAACCCGCCCCAGGGGCTGATCGGCCAGGCCGTTCCCCCCAGCGCCGCGCCAACCTACTGGATGCTGCGGTTGACGTTCCGCACCCCGCCGCGCATTGGTCAGCAGCCGCCCAAGCCGCTTTACGTCAAGGCGATGCGGCTGAAAAGCCTGATCGTCGGCCATAAGGTGTGGGACACCGTGCCCTTCAGCCCCAAGCCCTTGCTGCTGGTATCCCGCAGCGGCGCGGTGCTGAACCGGGGCGACCGGTCGATTGCCGGCATGGTGATCGACCGATCAATGTCGCTGGAGCTGTTCGTCGCCGATGACGGCTTCATCAGCGCCCGCCCCAACAATCTGGTGCTGGAAATCGAAACGCTGGACGGCCCGGTGCAGATTGCCGTCGATCCGGCGGAATTGCGGGGGAACGATTTTGACCGGCGCCAGACCCTTCGCTGATACCGCGTCCGGGCTAGTCCGGGCGGGCTGGCGCTGGCTGCCGGAGGGGGCCGGCACCCTGCACACCGCCTGGCCGGCCCGCTGGCTCACCGTCCTGCGAGATAGCGGTATAACGGAACAGCCCCGGATCCTGGCTGGGCCAGAGGGGCAAGAGCTGCTGTTGGCCCGCTGCCGGATCGCCCCGGGCCTGTGGGCCCTGCGCTGGCTCGGCTGGCAGATCCTCGACCACCCGGTGGCGCCGGGCATAACCCTGCCGCCGATACAGGCCTGGCCCGCGCTGGCGCGGGAGATCGGCTGCGATCTGGTCGATCTGACCGAACTTCCCACATTCCGGGCCATATCCCGGCCCGCTTTCGGTCCGGGCACCGCAGACGATCCGCCGCCGGATGCCTGGTGCACATCAAGCCCCCACTGGATGCTGCGCGTGGCCGACTGGTCGCCCGGCCCGGTGCTGCGGCGCAAGCTGGGCCAGATGGACCGGCGGGGCCGCAGCGCCGGGACATTTCAACTGGAACGACAGAACGGCTGGCACGATCTTGACCGGCTGGCGGTCTGGAAGCGGGCAACGCTGGGGAAAAAAGAAGCCGAACGCTTCACCCGTCTGGTGGTGCCGATGCTGCAGGCGCCGGATGCCTGGCCCGACACCGAAGGCCGGACTGCCGTGACCTGGCGCCTGATGCTGAATGGCATTCCGGTTGCACTGTTGCTGTCATGGATCGTGGTGGAGTCCGGGCGGCTGGACTATCTGATGCCCGGCTATGATCCCGCATGGGGGCGGCTGATGCCCGGCCACCGCCTGCTGGCAGACCTGATGCGGCAGGCTGACGCCCATGGCCTGCAGCAGATCGATTTCCTGCGCGGGGATCAGGATTATAAGCGGTTATGGGCCACCGGATCGACCCCGTATCTTCGGTTGCGCTGCGGGGCGACACCGCTGGGGCGGGCCGCCCTGCTGACCGCACTGACGGTTAAGCGATGGACCAGTGGGCGGCGTTGAGGCCGGACAGGCCGAGCCGGGTATAGCGCCCGCCGGACGCATCATCCAACGGCACCCGGTTCAGCATCAGCAGATCGGGATCGCGCCCGACCGGCCCGCGGATCGAACTGACGGCGATCTTGAAGCCAAGCTCGCGCGCCAGGGCAGCATCGCGTGCCGTCACATCGCCTTCCCCACCATAGGGATAGGCGAACAGTCGCACTGTTTGGCCGGTCATGTATTCCAGATCGGCGCGCGACAGGGCCATTTCGCGCCGCGCATCCTCTGCCGACAGGCGCGCCAGCGGGCGGTGGGTCACGCCATGGGCGCCTATTTCGATCAGCGGATGCCGGGCCAGCCGTGCAACATCCTCGCTGCCGATGATCGCCGCCTCGGTCAGCGCGATCGATGTGGCCCCCGTCAGCTCCTCCAGCCCGCGCACGCAGCGGATCAGATCGCCCAGGTCGAACGTCCGCATGCGGTCGGCCACCTCGATCGCGATCCGCGTCTTGGCCTCCGCCGTTTCGGCAACCCGCACCACCCGCCCTTCCGGCAGGGTCAGCGGAATTTCGTCGAAACGCCGGAACGCTTCGTCCAGCAACAGCCACCAGGCGGCATGGCTGCGGCGCAGGAAGCCCGTGGTCAGGAAAATGGTGGCCGGCGCCTGATAGCGTTCCAGAACTGGCAGCAGGTTCTGCAGATTGTCCCGGTAGCCATCGTCGAAGGTGAGACAGGCAAAGCGCCCCGCACCGCCGCCATAGGCCATGCGCCCTGGAACCTCGGCCAGCGGTACGATTTCATACTGTTCCTGCTTCAAACATTCGATCGTGTCGATCAGGTTCTGGGTCGAGATTTCCAGACCGGACAGAAACGACCAGCCCTTGGTCGGGCGCGGATCGTAAACGCGATGCAGCCCCAGGATAACGCCCTCGCCGCCTAAAGCCAGGCGGGCCAGCCGATCGAGGCCGGTCGAGAGCAGGATATCCTTCACCAAGGGACTCACAACACGATCACCCTGAAGTTCGCCTTAACCTATACGGGCATGTCATACAGACGGATGCACCGAGTTTTCTCAAAGATCACTGCAACGGCGTCGCCTCAACCATTGGAATTTCAAGCTGAACGATATATTGAAAAAAAACAAGCCATCATGGCACACTTCGTAGGTGTCGGCAGCAAGCAAGAGTCGCATTGGCGTGACGCATCCCCACCCGCCCACTTCGCCCGCAAGCACCGCTGTCAGCCCGGCAAGTGGATTCGGTTCCGACCCCGCCGCAGGCATGACCACCAAAGAGGTCCTGACCCTGTTCATGGCGGATCGGGTTCTTATTTTCCTCGCGTTCCTTATCCCGTTCGCCGCAATCGTAGCCTTTGCCCTGACCCAGCCGAAACAGTATCGGGCCGACGCCCGGCTGCTCGCCCTGCCCAGCACCGACTATATGCTGCGCCCCATCCTGGGGGCCGCCAGTGCCGGGTCCACCCTGGACGCCAAGCAAATTGTCGCCGCCGAAATCGAATTGCTGCAATCGGCCACGCTGAAGCGGCAGACGATCGAGGTGATCGGCCTGGCGCGCATGTTCCCGGAAGCGGCGGAAGCCAAGGGCAGCAACGCCGTGCGTCTGGCACTGGCCGTCGATCTGTTCAACCGGACCTATCAGACCGATTCGCTGCCGCGCACCAATTCGATCCGGGTCTCCTTCGCCCACCCCGACCCGCAGATTGCCGCCGCCGCGCTTAACGATCTGATCGCGCGCTATCTGGACATGCGGCAGCGGATTTTCGATCGGCCGCGCACAGCCTTCCTGGAAGAACAGACCCGCGGTTACGCCGCGCGCCTGAAAGATGCCGATGCCGCCATGCTGGCCTTCCAGACCCGCGAATCCGTCAGCAGCCTGCGGGAGCAGATCGCCGAAACAGAACGCCGGCGGATCGAAGCGCGGATCGCCCTGGCCGATATCGATGCCACCATTGCCGATACCCAGCGCCAGATCGACAGCCTGACCGCCAGCATCGCAACGCTTCCCGCCACGATCGAGCTGTATGTCGAGCAGGCGGCCAGCCCCGAACTGGAAAGCGCCCGCGCCTCGCTTCTGGCGCTGGAGGTGCGGCGGCGCGAACTGTCGGTCAAGTTTACCGATGATTCGCCCTTCATCCAGGATATCGACCAGCAGATCGCAACGGTCCGGGCCCATATGGCCACCCTGGCCCCGCGCCAGACCGCCGGGCGCCGGTCGGGCCCCAACCCCGTCCGTCAGGATCTGGATGGCGCACTGATCAGCGCGCGCGCACAGCTGACCGGCCTGATCGACCGGCAGGTCCAGGCGGCCCAGACCGTGAACGATCTGGAAGCGGCGCTGGTCCGGCTCAACCAGGTGCAAGCGCAGTATGAACGGCTGCGGCGGGAGCGGGACGAGGCGGAGAAATCCTATGCCTATTATTCCCGCGTCTTCAGCAATATCAGCGAGGCAGATGAGGCCGAATCCCGCCGGGAACCATCGGTCCGGCTGGTCCAGTCGGCCATTCCGCCCCAAGAAGGCAGTGACCGCCGACCGCTGATCGTCGCTGCCGGGTTCTTCATTTCCCTGCTGATCGCGGCAATCGTCGCCTTCGTCCGCAGCTTCCTGCGCGATACCTACCTGATGCCGGAGCAGGCAGAACGCGGCCTGGGCCTGCCTGTGCTGCTCAGTATCGGATTGCGCGAGGGACCGGAACGGGGGAAAGTGCGCGCATGAGCCGCAGCCCCGCATCCTCTGGCCCCCGGTCCCTGCTCAGTCGCCGCGATGCGACACAGCTGCACTATCTGATCGAACGCGCAGCGACCCCGGCGCCCAAGCTGATCCAGTTCATCGCCGCCAGTCCGGGCGACGGCACATCGACCATCGCGCGCGATTTTGCCGAGCATAGCGCAGCGATTGCCGAACAGCCGGAGCGCGTGCTGCTGCTTGATCTGGGCGGGTCCTACCGGGATCAGGCCGCCCATTTCCGCAAGCGCAACACTCTGCACGAACCGATGGCCGGCGAACCGCTGGCCCTGCCCCATGTATTCGGCGGCGGGCGCGTATCCTTCCATGCGGTTGGCGAAAACGGCTTCCTGGTTTCCACCCGGATGGATGCCGACCGACAGGCAGCCAAGCCGGAAGCCACGACAGAGACGACGGCCAGGGCCTTTTGGGCCACCCTGCGCGAGCGGTTCGATTATGTGGTGATCGACAGCCCGGCCATGAGCCATTCATTCGACGGGATGGTGATCGCCGAAGCGGCGGACGCAAGCATCCTGGTGATTTCGGCCGAAAAAACCCGCGCCCCGGTGGCCGAACGGTTGCGCGACCAGATCCTGGAAGCGGGCGGGCTGATTGTCGGCACGATCCTCAATCGTCGGCGGTTCTATATCCCGAAAATTCTCTATCGGCTGCTATAGCGTCGATCATGTCGAGATAGCGGGCGGCCACCTTCGGAACCGTGAAAGCATCCGCCATCTCGGTCAGGCCGGGCAGGTTCGGCTGCCAGGAATAGCTGTCCAGAATCGCGGTCGCCAGGGCATGGGCATCGCCGACCGGCACCAGCCGCCCCAGCGCACCATCCTGCAACAGCGCGCGCGGTGCGCCGGGGCAATCGGCGGCGATGATGCGCGCGCCGCAGGCCATCGCTTCGATCAGGACATTGCCGAACCCTTCATGGCGGGAGGTCAGCAACACTGCATGGGCCGCCGCCATGGCCGGCAGCGGATCGGCAACCGCCCCCGGCATATCGATCCAGTCGCCCAGGCCCAGCCGATCGATCAGCGCCTGCAGGCGCGGGCGTTCCTCCCCCTCGCCCAGCACCAGCAGCCGCAGGGGGCGCAGGCGGACCAGTTCGGCCATGGCGAGAATCTGCGTATCGATATCCTTGACCGCCGACAGGCGACCCACCGTTACACAGACCGGGATCGCCGGATCGGCAAACCAGCGATGGGCCGGCGGCTGGCGCATGCGGGCGGGGAAACTGTCATCGACCACCGGGTTGCCCAGCACGCGAATGGCCGACAGCGGCACCCCGGCCAGATCGGCCAGATCGGCCGCAACGGCGGGGGAAACCGCCCCCAGCGCCGCCATGCGCGGATAAAGCCGCCGGATCAGCCAGGACAGGACCAGCCGTTCCGGCAGGGGGCGGGCGGCGATATCCCGGCTGGTCATCTGATGTTCCACCGCAATCACCGGCACCCCGGTTCCGCGCGCCGCCAGCGCGGCGATCACGCTGTTATGCGGCAGGGCGGACAGCAGCACGCGCGGCCGGCGCTGCATCAGATAGGCCCGCAGCGGGCGATAGGCCCGGCGGACCGAGGATGCCCCCAGATCGACCAGCGTCACCGCATGGGGCACTTCGGCCAGCAGCGGCCCGGCCGCCCGGTCGAGCACCAGATCGACCTCCCGCCCAAAGCCGGCACCGGATTGTGATGCATCACGCCGCCCCCCGTCATGGGGCGCACTGAACGCGCGGGCCAGGGTCAGCGTCACCCGCTCTGCCCCGCCCAGCGCCAGATTGGGCAGATAAAGGGCAATCGTCATCGGGCGTGCCGCCAGTCGGCGAACCGCAGGGCGGCATCGCGCACCAGGCCGCGCGCGCCGGCTAGGTCCAACACCCAGGCCATCGCGCCATAAACGATGATGCCGCCCAGAATTGCCCCGACCAGCCCCAGCAGCCCGGTATCCGCCGCCGTCGGGTCCGACAAGCCCAGCCAGCCGGGGGCCAGCAGTGCCAGCGCCATCATCCCGGCAGCCAGGGCGGTTTTCGCCACCGCCCACAGATCGACCGGCATGGCGAACATGGGCCGTGCGGTCAGATAGCTGAGGCCCAGATAGGTCATCTGGGTCAGGATCAGCGCCACCAGCGCCCCTTCAATCCCCAGATACGGAACCAGCAGCATATTGCCGATCAGGCTGACCGCCATGGCCGGGATGATGGCATAGAGTTCGCGGGCAGGCTGGCTGGCCAGCTGGAACGCATGGTTGAAATAATGGGCGGTGAAGCCCCCCATCAGGGAGCCGAGCGCCACCCACGGCATCAGGCGTGCCGCTTCCCCGCGCAGGTCCGGCCCGATCATCAGGGCGACAATCGGCTGGGCCAGCACCGCCAGCCCAACCGCCGCCGGAATGCAGATCGCCATCAGCAGCTCAAACGCATGGGCCAGGCGCGCGCGGGCATCGGGCAGATCGCCGGCTTCTAGCCGCTGCACCGCAATCGGCATCGAGGCCGACCCGATGGCGGACGCCATGACCAGAAGGCTGCGGCTGGCAATCGCCTGTCCGGCGGCATAGGCGGCCACTGCCCCGACATCCAGCAGCGACGAAATCACCAGCCGGTCGCCATTGCCGAGATAGGTGTCGATCGCCGTGGTCGCCGTCAGCGGCAGGCCATAGGCGAGGACCGGCAGCAGATCGCGCCATCGGCCCAGGGCCCGACCAAACCAGAATCGCCAGCAATCCCGGTCGCACAGCACGCAGACCAGACAGCCGAACGCGGTTGCCAGCACCACCCCCGGCACCCCGAAGCCGAAGGCCACCACGCCGATCACGGCCAGGGTGAAGGACAGCGCATTCTGCACCATGGTCCACAGGGTATAGCGGCCGGGCCGCAGGCCGGCCCGATGCAGTTCCAAATTGATCTGGAAGGCCGACTGGGCAATCACGGTCGCCAGACACGCCCACAGCGTGTGTTTCAGATACTCATCATCGTCGGCAATCCACGGCACCAGGATCAGGCCCAGCGGCACCGCAATCAGCGTGATGGTGACGAACAGGCTGCGGATGGACCCCAGGAACGTGCCCAGCCGCAGCTGCTGTTCGGCCTGGGCATAGTATCGGGTGATCCCGGCGCGCGACCAGAAATAGATCAGGCTGCCGACCAGCGGAATCACGGCCATGGCAATGGCGTAATGGCCGAACGTTTCCTCGTCGAACCAGCGGGTCAGAATGGCGATGATGCCGATGCCGCACACGGTCTGCACCAGTGCAGCAAGGAAATACCCAAGGGAATGGCGAACCAGCACGACGCGGCTATCCCGTCTTGGCCAGCGGGGTCAGGGTCGTGACCATGTCACGGTTCGCCTGCATCTCGCCAGTGAAAACCAGCCGCTGCGTCGGCTGCCGTTCGCCGAAACGGGGCGATGCCCAGGCCGCAGCGTCGATCGCGGCACTCAGCCCCACCGGCCCCTGGACGGCCAGAACCGGATATCCCGCACAAGACAGGATGGCCTGCGATTGGCCCTGTACCTCCACCATGATCCGGGGCGGCAGGAAAAACCCGATCTCTCCTCTGATGGCATGGCCATCCCACCCGATTAGCCGATCCGTGACCGTAATCGCCCCGCCGTCGGACATCTGGTTCGACGAACGGGCGATCTGGCGGCGATGGATCAGACCGAAACGGCTGCGATAGCCGTCATGCTCCCCGGTAACCGACCAGGCGGCCGGATTGGGGTCGAGAGCGGTGCGGCGGGCCTGTGCCTTCAGCCGCCAGTTGAACTTGCCGGCCGGCAGGCTGGAGGGTTGCCCGGCCAACGACAGGACCGAATGGGCGGTAGCCAGGCGCATCCAGTCCCGGTCTGCCGCACTGGCATGATAGGAATAGGTGCCAGCGTCCCACAGCACCGGTTCGCCATCCAGCGCCAGCCACAGCGCCAGACTGTCGGCATGGCCATGGGCGGCGATGCTGGCGAAACCCAGCGGGCCGTGATCGAACAGCAGGGTTGCCAGCCGCCCGCCGATCCGGTCACGGATCACCGTATAACCGCCGGCGGGAAACTCTGCCAAACCCTGCGGCGGGGCCAGAGGCGGCGATTGAGGGACCGCGGGCGGGCGATGCGAGGGTGGAGGATAGAAGAGCGCGCGCAGATCATCCGCCTGCGCATCCATCGGCAGCAGCTCCGGGCGGCCCAGCCAGCCCGCCACCAGCGCCAGACAGCGGGGAACCTGCGCCTCCCGCCCCGGCAGAGACAGAATCACGCGGCTTTCATCGTCATCGCCGATCGGCGGCACCTCCGCCAGCCCGTCGCTGATAGTTTTCAGAAAGCGGGCCGCTAGATGCGCGCGCTCCCGGCTGGCGGCCGATAAGCCAGGCTCGGTCAGTCCGCAATCTGCCGCCCAGACGGTCAGGGCCCAGTCGCCCAGGGCCAGACATTCCAAGGTGAAGGCGCCATAGGTGGGCGATTGTTCCGCCGGAACGCCGTCGGGATGGATCTGGTCGCGCGCCGCCTGCTCCAGCGCCGCCCGGCCGATAGCCCGCCAATGCGCCGCGCGTGGATGGCCCGGCAAGGCACAGCCGATCCACACCAGCCCCAGCGCTTCCGCCGTGCGGTGATTGTTGGCGGAGGAATAGAGCGACGGAAACGCCTCCAGCCACTGGGCATGGGCTTCCAGGCAGCGCGCCAGCCAATCCGGCATCGGCCCGCCCAGCAGGGCCAGCGCGACCAGCATGGAGACGGAGCGCAAGGCGAGCTCGATCCCGCTGGTCCAGTGAATACCAAAATACGGGCGGTTGTCCCACCACCAGCCGGCCAGATGATCCTGCACCAGCCGGGCACTGTCGGCCCGCCGGGCAACCCTTGCCAGCGCGGCCAGCGGCATCAGATATTGCAGCCGCGCCAGTTCCCACACCAGCTTGATATCGCCGGTTTCGCCATGGCGGAACGGGGTGTCGAAGGCGAACCGGTCTGCCGGCCAGGATCGGCCGGTCTGCGGATCGCGGTGCCAGTCGGGCGATGGCGCACCATCCTCTGGCCAATCGACCCCGAACCAGCGGAACCGGCCTGCAGCAATGTCATCCGCCAGGACCGACCAGCGCGCGACCAACGGGGCGGACCAGGCCATCCGGTCAAAGGCGGCGGCGATGGGCGGCAAGACAACAGATCCGCGACCGGCGGACATCCGGCTGCGCGGCGGCGCAAGGCGGAACCGCTGCCGCTGGGCCTGTTCGACAATCCGATGGCCGAGTTCGGGCAGCGACATCGCCCGCAAGCGGTGGGCATACCAGGCCAGCCGTGCTGACAGTCCTGAACCGGCCCCACGTGCCATCCGTCTTTCCTTTTCCGTAACCGGCGCTGTGTTTGAGTGCGCTATCCTCCTATCACGATAACGGTTAAAACCCGCCAAACAGTAAGGGGCAAGTCAGAGATCATGTGCGGCATTGCCGGATGGATCGCATTCGATGGGGCGCGGCTGGACCCGACTCTGCTGGACCGGATGCTGGACCGTATCGCCCACCGGGGGCCCGATGGAACTGGGCGGGCCGACCTGACCAGCCGCGACGGCCAGACCCAGGTGACGCTGGGCCACCGGCGGCTGGCGATCATCGATCCCGATGGCGGACATCAGCCGCTGTGGAGCGCCGACCGCGCCCGCGTGGTGGTGCAGAACGGCGAAATCTATAATTTTCAGGAGATTGCGGCGCAGGCCCACCAGGCCGGGCACCCCTTTGCCACCCGCAGCGATACCGAGGCGATTTTGGCCCTGTGGCCGAACGCGGGAACCGCATTGCCAGAGCGGCTGCGCGGCATGTTCGCCTTTGCCCTGTGGGACACAGGCAGCGAAACCCTGCTTCTGGCGCGCGACCGGTTTGGCAAGAAGCCGCTGTTTCTGGCCGAACTGGCCCTGCCGGGCGGCGGGCGGGCGCTGGCCTTCGCCAGTGAGATCAAGGCGCTGACCCTGTTGCCGGGGGTGGATCTGCGCCCCGATCCGGTCGCCCTGTGGCAGTATCTGTCCTTCCGCTATGTTCCCGGCCCGCGCACGCTGTATCAAGGGGTCCGCAAGCTGATGCCCGGCCATTGGCGGCAGTGGCGCAAGGGGGAGTGGCAAGAGGGGCGCTTCTGGCAGTCGCCCGATCTGGCGCCGGACCCGCAGGGCGGCTCGATCACCGACGAGGCAGAGGCGGTGGCGGGGTTCCGCGCCGCCTTCGATCAGGCGGTTGCCCTGCGCCTGATGTCCGACGTGCCGTTCGGCGCCTTCCTGTCGGGTGGGATCGATTCCGCCGCTGTGGTCGCCACCATGCGCCGCCATCTGAGCCAGCCGGTGCGCAGTTTTTCGGTCGGTTTCGCGGACAGCCGGTTGAGCGAGGCGGATGCCGCCGCCGCCACCGCCCGCGCGCTGGGCTGCGATCACCACGCCGTCACCATCGCTGCCGAAGACCTGATCGATCTGCTGCCGGAAGCCAGCTGGTTCCGCGATGCGCCGGTGTCCGAAGCATCGGACCTGCCGCTGCTGGCCCTGTCCCGTCAGGCGGTTGGGCCAGGTGGCGTCAAAATGGTGCTGACCGGCGAAGGGGCGGACGAGCTGCTGGGCGGCTATCCGAAATATAAGGGGGAGGCGCTGGCCGCCCGCTGGCACCGGCTGGTGCCGCCCTGGCTGGGCACGCCGCTGCTGCGCCCGCTGATCGCGGCCCTGCCGTTCGACCATGGGCGCCTGCGCCTGCTGTTGGAGGCGTTGACCCTGCCCGATCCGCGCGACCGCTGGCCACGCTGGTTCGGCGCGCTCAGCTGGGCCGACCGACGGCAACTGGCCCCCATTCTGGCCGCGCAGGTGGGGGCGGACGATGCCGGGCTGGCAGAGACTGGCCTGTTCCCGGCAGGGGCACACCTGGATGGGTTCCGGCGCATGGCGGCCTTCGACCATGCCTCGTGGCTGCCCGACAATCTGGCCGAGCGGGGCGACCGGATGCTCATGGCCGCCGGGCTGGAAGGGCGGATGCCGTTTCTGGATCAGGACCTGGCCGCCTTTGCCGCCCGCCTGCCGGATCGCCTGCGCGTCGGCGGCCCCGGCGGCAAGCGAATCCTGCGTCTTGCCATGCGCGGAATTGTGCCCGATGCGGTGCTGGATCGGCCCAAGCTGGGGTTCAAGGTGCCGATTGCCGACTGGTTCCGCACCCGGCTGGCGGGGTGGGTGGAGGACCTGCTGCTGTCATCCGACAGCCGCTGTACCACATGGCTTGACCGTGCGATGCTGGCCCAAATTCTGGCCCAGCATCGAGAAGGACGGATCAACCACGAAAAACTGATCTGGACCCTGATCACCCTGGAAACCTTCCTGCGCAGGCCCGATTAACCATGCCCGCCGACCATAATCCCCCCCAACCAGCCGCCGATAACCGGCCCTGTATCGTCATGGTCGGGCCCTGGCCGCCGGTGACCGGCGGGGTCACAACCTTCATGCTGAATGTCGAACGCGATGCCGGGCTGGCGGCGCAGTTCCGCTTTGTCCGGCACACCACGGCCCGGCCGCCGAAGCGCGATGTGGTCAATAACTGGGGCTATCATGCCCTGTTCGCGGGCGGGCCCTGGCGCGCGCTGGTGGCGGTGTGGCTCAGCCTGTGGCATTTCCTGATCTTCCCGGCCCGGCTGATCGCCAACCGCGCGCAGATCGTGCAAATCCAGGCATCGGACTATCTGGTATTCTGGGAATCGATCGCCTATGTCCTGGCCAGCCGGGCGCTGGGGCGTTGGGCGGTGTTGCGCATCGGCGGATCGTTCGACCGATTCTATTCCGGCTCCTCCCCTCTGGTGCAGCGGGTGATCCGCTGGGCCGTGGCGTTGCCGCACCGGCTGGTCGTGCAGTCCGACTATTGGCGAAGGTTTCTGGCCGATCTTGGCCGGGCCGACGGTGTGCTGGTGCTGCCCAACTGGGTGCCGGAAACCCTGTTGGCCGATCCCGACCGCCCACAGAAGGGTACCGCTGCCGATAGCGCTGCGGTGACCGCCGTGTTCATCTGCGGCAACGAGGCGCTGCGCCGCGGTGCCCCCGACGTGTTGGCCGCCTGGCACCTGCTGGCGGACCGGTACGGTGTGGACGCCGTACCGCATCTGCGTATCATTGCCGCGCCAGAGCCGTTGCGGCAGGAATGCGCGGCCCATCCTGCCGCCAGCCGGCTGGCCCCGCTGCCGTTCCTCAGCCATGCCGAGGCCATGGCCGAACTGCGCAAGGCCGATCTGTTCCTGCTGCCGTCCCACGGCGAGGGATTTCCCAATTCGCTGATCGAGGCAATGGCCGCGGGCCTGCCATCCATCGCCACGCCGGTTGGTGCGATTCCAGAGGTGTTGCAGGATGGGGTGCAGGGCATCCTGATCCCGGTCGGCGACCCGGTGGCGCTGGCCGACGCGGTGGCCCGCCTGGCCGGCGATAACGCGCTGCGGCTGCAAAAAGGAAAGTCCGCCCGCGCATATGTTGAAAAAACCTACACAGACCGGGTTGTGCCGCCTAGATTGGCGTCCCTGTACCACGATCTGTTGAACCGGAACCGATGAAACGCATCATCTGGGCGTTGAGCGCCCTGGGGCTGGCGGGCGCTGTCGCCTATTCCTCCCTGCAACCAAGCCTGGCCCCGCCCGATGCCTACAGCATCGACAAGGTGCTGCATCTGGGCGGGTATGGCGCGATGATGCTGCTGTGGGGGCTTGCCCGCAGCCGCAACGCCCCGCATATCGGCTGGCGCATCATCGGGGCGGGCATCTTTGTCGGCTTGGGCGGCGTTGTTGAACTGATGCAGGCACAAATCCCAGGTCGGTCCGGGTCCGCCGGGGATTTTCTGGCCAACAGTCTTGGGGTCGCACTGGCCCTGGGGTTGCTGGCGCTGCGCGACCGCTGGCGGCGCTAGGCGAAGGTCCGCCAGCGCTTGCCTGGTGGCTTACCTGCCGGCTTACTCGGCCAGCTTACTCGGCCGGGGCCAGCCGGCTGTCGGCCGCGCGCACGTTGCGCACCAGCACCCGCAGCAGGCCCTGCACCAGCGGATCGGCCTTAGCCAGCTTGTCCTGAATGGTTTTTTCCGGAATGACGATGCAGGTGGTATCGCGCACGGCAACGGCATTGGCGCTGCGCGGGGCGGAATCGATCAGCGCCATTTCGCCGAAAATGCCACCGACGCCAACCTCGGCCAGCACCTGACGGCGTCCGCCGGACTCGACATAGATTTCAACCAGGCCGCTATCGACGACATAGGCGCTGTCGGCCTTGTCGCCCTTCTGGATGATCGTGGTCCCTGCCGGAAAGGTCTTACGTTCGAGCGTATGAAAAGCCACGGTCTACCCCCTGATTGAAAACGTCTCGCTTTTTGCGCAATTTATCCCTAACGGCGATCATCGTCTAGGCAAGTTTTGTGCGCCGCTAAAGCAAAAGCCAGAAAAAAATCCGCCGCCCCGGGGGATGAAGATAGGCGGCGGATATCGGCACGGATATGTGCGGCTGCGCGTTTAGGATTTCGGCTGCTCGATCGGGTCAAGCAATTCCGTCAGGCGCATCTTCATCCGATTGGTCTTGTATTCCGGCAGACGATAGGCCCAGCCGGACAGGCGGTCATTCAGGGTTTTGGCCTGGGCGGCCGCGTCCCCTTCGCCCGTGGCGGCGATGGTAGCCCAGATTTCCTTGTCGCGGGTGACCAGCGTGACGCTGACCCGCAGGCCCGACTTGGCGTGGAACACAGCCTCGGCCAGCGGGCTTGTGCCGGTCAGCGCGTCGGCGCGGGTGACATCCTCCAGCGTCAGGGTTTCCAGGCCCGCCGCAACGGCGTTGATTTCCCAGCCCTCTTTCGGCTTCTGGCCTTGGGGAACCTGGGCTGGATCCAGGGTGAACGCCTTGTCATCCTCGGGCCGCACCAGCGTATAGGGAACCGGGGTGGCCCCGTCCAGGCCGGGCGGGGTGATCTCCACCCGTGCGATCTCCCCTTCCGGCAGATCGACCAGATCGCGGATCGCCCAATCCTGCGCCGTGGCGCGCGGGTCGATATCGCCCATGGCCAGCCAGCTCTGGGTTTCCCCACCGCGACGGACATAGACCATCGGCATTTCTGTGCCGGTGGTCAGGGCGCTGGCGCTGCCGCTGCGCTTCTTGCCGATCACGACCGAAGCCAGGCTGGCCCCGGCGCTGTTCTTCAGCACCAGTTCCGCCGCTTTCGATTCCGGCGCGGTGACATCGGCCAGGTTCAGGCGGGACAGTAGGTCAGCCTTGGCGGTTTTCGCTTCCACCGTTTCTAGCTGGGCCACCGCAATCAGGGTCTGGCGCACCAGATCGGCACGGGCCGGATAGCCGCCCTTGTCCGGCAGAACCCAGGTATCGCCGCGCTTTTCCAGCACGAAGCGGCCATCGTGGCGCGCAACCTCGATCCGGTTCACCGTGTCGAGCCGTTCGGCCAAGCCGGGGAACAGCTTTTCGCCCCGCGCGATATCCGATACCGCGCCCCGCCCGCTGCCGACCAGAATGGCCGCAATCGCCGCCGCGCCCGATACCGCGATCAGGCCGATCAGAGTAAGTTTCCGCATCGTCTTTCTCCCGTCACGCGAAGGGTTAGGCCAGGGCGGCCGAACGGCGGCCGGTCCGGTTGCGGCGCCGGCGGTGCAGCACGCCGACCAGCACCGCAATCACGGCCACCGCTAGCGGAATCAGCGCGATATTGACAAACCGCACCATGGATTGCAGGGCGTCGATATCTTCCCGCAGCGACCGCTGCACCGCGCGCAGCTCGGCGCGGGTCTGGATCAATTCGGCACGGAATGTCTCAATCTCCCGCGCCTGTTCCGGGGTCAGAACCGCCCCGGCGGCCCCGCCGCCCTGATTGGGCTTGTTGGCCTGGGCGTTGGCGGCGGCATCTCGGCCCGACAGTTCGGCCAGCTTGCGTTCGGTTTCCTTCACCTTGTCCTGCAATTCCTGCTCTTTGGTGCGGAAGCGGTTTTCCGCATCCTGTTGCAGCGCCTGCACCAGCGTGAACGGCCGGTCCGACACGCCCCGGCTGCGGAGCGACGCAAGGGCGCTGCCGCCCAGCAGGTTATCCACGGCATTCAGCACGAAATCGGCATTGTTCGCCGTCGGCGTTGCCACCCGCTGGCCGAAATACTCCTGAATCTGCGCCCAGAAGCGGTTTTCCAGCATGTCGGTATCGGCCATGACGATGATCGATGCCGGGCTGGTGGATTGCGCCAGGTGGGCCGCCGGGGTCTGCTCAGCCGGGGACTGCTCAGCCTGGGCCTGTTCAGCCTGACCTTCGGCCTTGGGTGGACCATCGGGGAAGGCGGATTTGACCGGCCCGGTGATGCGGGCGGCGATGGTCAGCGGTGCGCCTTCCGACTGGAAGCTGCGCTGAATCGCCAGAATATCCGGCTGGGTGCCGCGCACCCGGTCCACCGGCAATTTCATCGCGATGGGCGAGGTGGTCATCAGCGGCTCGAACTGGGTGCCGGCTTCGGCCACCGGCTCCAGCACCCCGGCGGTGGCGACATTGACCAGGTTCAGTTCGCCCGTCACCGCATCGCTGCGGTTGAGCGAGGTATCCGGCAGCGAGAGCCAGGCGAGATAGAAGGCCGCCTGCACGCGGGTCTGCGTGCCGGCGCCGACCTGCACCCGTCGGGCATTGCGGTTATCTGCCGCCACCACATCCTTGACCATGCGCACGCCATAGGCGGGCAACAGGCGATCCAGGGTGGAGACGGTTTCGCCGGGCGGCATGCCGCGCATGGCGTTCATCCGGCCGCGCAGGGCCGCCGCCTCGCTATTCGGGTCGATGAAGACCAGCAGCTTGCCGCCGCGCATCACGAACTGGTCGATGGCATAGAGAGTGCGGTCGGACAGTTTATCGGGATGCACCAGCACCAGCAGGTTCATTTCGGGCGGGAAGCTGGTGACTTCACCGCCGAGATTGCGCACCTCATAGAATTGACGCAGCTGGTCATAGACCGCCCAGCTGTCGCCGCCGCCCTGCTGGGCCAGTGCCGGATCGAAATCGATCGGCAGACTGGAGATCATGCCGACCACCCGCTGGGACGGCCGTGCCAGCTTGGTCACCATGCGGGTCAGGTCATATGCGAGGAACCGTTCGCGTTCCGGGGCCAGGGAGGCGATCACTTCCTCGTCATCGGTGGAATTGGTGCCAACCAGGCCGAAATAGACCTGTTCGCCGGCCTGGTCGAGTGGCGCGCCCTGCAGGCCATAGGCAACCGCCCGATCCTCCACCGCCGAGAACGGTTCGGGGTTGAGGAATTCGATCTTCAGCTTGTCGCCGGCAATCGACTTGTATTCCGACAACAGATCGCGCACCCGCTGGGCATAGGCACCATAGACCGGCACCTCCCGCCCCAGCCGGTCGGAGAAGAACAGCCGCAGGGTGATCGGTTCTTCCAGCGATGTCAGCGCCTGGCGGGTGCCATCGGACAGGGTGTAGAGCCGCTCTTGCGTCAGGTCCAGGCGGCTGCCCGGAAGCAGCATGGACACCAGGGCATTGCCCGACACCAGCAAAACCAGGGCAGCGGCAATGCCGCCCAGCAGAAGGGAACGTCGCGCAGTCATAGCGGTCACTCAGCCTTCTTCAATTCGACAATGGCTGTTGTCACGAACAGCCCGGCTGCAATCAGCGACAGGAAATAGACCAGATCCTTCAGATCAATCACCCCGCGCATGATCGCCGTGAAATGGCTCAGGAAGCTCAGGGACGCGATGGTCTGCACCACCCCGGTCGGCGCCCAGCCGGCGAAGAAGCCGGTCACCATCGGCGTGCCGGCCACCACCAGCAGGAAGCAGACGGCGGCGGCCACGACGAAGGCGATCACCTGATTGCGGGTCAGCGCCGAAACCGCCGACCCGATCGCCAGGAACGCGCCCGACATCAGCCACGACCCGATATAATTGGCCAGGATCACGCCATGGTCCGGTTCACCCAGATAGGCGACGGTCAGCCACAGCGGGAAGGTCAGCACCAGGGTGATGCCGCAGAAGACCCAGGCGGCCAGGAACTTGCCCATCACCGCCTGCCCGGTGGTCAGCGGCAGGGTCAGCAGCAGTTCGATGGTGCCGGATTTGCGTTCTTCCGCCCACAGCCGCATGCCGATCGCAGGAACCAGGAATAGATACAGCCAGGGATGGAAATTGAAGAACGGCTGCAAATCGGCCCGGCCGCGTTCGAAGAAATTGCCCAGGAACATGGTCAGCGCCCCGGCCAGGGCCAGGAAAATGCAGATGAAGACATAGGCCAGCGGCGTGGAGAAATAGGCCGCCAGCTCGCGCCGGAAAATGGTGAGCGTTGCTCGCATCGGATATGTGCCTCTTTTGGCTGACGGAAGTCGCGACGGATGGGCTGGATGCGCCCGGTCAGGCGGCTTCCGGTACGGTCCGGGTGATGCTGCGGAAGACGGTATCCAGCCGCCCGCGTTCGACGCGGATTTCCCCAACCGCCCAGTTTTCGGTACGGGCAAGGGTGCCGATCTCGGTCAGCAGCGGGGCGCCTGCCATGGCAAGGCCGGCGGGGGCTGCGCCCGGAACCGGACGGACCAAAAGACCGTCGGGCAGCGCCTCGACCGCCAGCACCCCCGGCAGTGCCTGCAGCCGGGCATTGGCCGCCGCGCGCTGGGCTTCGGGCAGGGTGATGGCAATGGCGTTGTGGGCCGGATCGCGCATCGCCAGTTCGGCCGGGGTGCCGTCGGCCACCACCTGCCCCTGGGCGATGATCAGGGCGCGGGTGCAGATCGCCTCCACCTCCTCCAGAATATGGGTGGAAACGATGATCGCCTTGTCGCCCGACAGTTCCTGGATCAGGGCGCGCACTTCATGCTTCTGGTTGGGATCCAGGCCGTCGGTCGGCTCGTCCAGCACCAGCACCTGCGGATCGTGCAGCAGGGCCTGGGCCAGCCCGACCCGGCGCTTGAACCCCTTGGACAGGGTGTCGATCGGCTGGTGCAGCACCTTGGTCAGATTGGCGCGCTCCACGGCATAGGTCAGGCGCTGCTTGCGCAGATCGCCCGACAAGCCGCGAATATCGGCAATGAATGACAGGAACGACAGCGGCGTCATATCGCCATAGGCGGGCGCGCCTTCCGGCAGATAGCCGATTTCGCGCTTGGCCCGCACCGGATCGGCCAGCACATCGAACCCCGCGACCCGGATACTGCCCGATGTGGGGGCCAGGAACCCGGTGATCATTTTCATGGTGGTGGACTTGCCTGCGCCGTTCGGCCCAAGAAATCCCAGAACCTCCCCCCGGCGCACGGTAAACGAAACGCCGTTGACGGCCTTCAACGGGCCGAAATGTTTGGTCAGATCGCGAATAACAATCAACTCGGACATTTTGGCGGCCTGCCCTTTTTCAATTTTTCCGCATAACCGTGTCGGCATCCAGCGCAGCGGAGCCTCCGGCGCGGTCTGCTTGTACAAGGTTTGGCCGCGATTTAGGATCGAAAAAACACCGATACAAGGGGGGAGGCATCGGTATGGCTGCCGTTGCGGTCGCAACCATCCAGCGCGTCCGGCTTGTATCGGGACTGACGCTGTTCGTTTTTGTCCTGCACCATCTGCTCATCCATGCCTTCGGCCTTGGTTCGCTGGACAGCCTGAACCGGGCAGAGCCGTATTTCTTCACTGTCTGGTGGTCGCTGCCCGGAACGATCCTTTTGTGTACGGCGGCGCTGACCCACGTGCTGCTGGCCTTGTGGTCGATCTACCGGCGCGATCGGCTGACCATGCCGCCGGGCGATGCCCTTCAGCTGACCCTGGGCCTGTCGATCCCGGTTCTGCTGACCGACCATGTGATCGGCACCCGGATCGCGAATGACGTTTACGGGCTGTATGTGGACTACACGTTTGTCCTCTGGGCCTTGTTCAACGAACCGTTCGGGGTGCTGGAACAGACGCTGCTGGTCCTGGTGGTCTGGATCCATGGCTGTCTCGGCCTTCATTTTCGGCTGCGCCTGACCGCCTGGTACCGAAAGGCGGCACCGATCCTGAGCGCCTTTGCCGTCCTGATCCCGACCCTTGCCCTGATCGGGTTCTATCAGACCGGGCGCGAGGTGATGGTGCTGGCGCGGGATCCGGTCTGGCGCGAAGCGGCGCTGGCGAAAATGAACTTCCCGGCAGACCGGGAGCCGTTGCTGGCGGCACTGGAGCGGCTGGAATCGATCATTCTGGCCATCTTCGTCCTGTGCCTGGCGATAACGCTGGGCCTGCGGCTGGTGCGGGCGGCCTGGTCGCGCCGGCGGGGCCAGATCGAAGTGCGCTACCCGGAAGGGCGGCGGGTTCTGACGCCGATTGGCCGGACGATCCTCGATGTCAGCCGCGCAGCCGGTATCGCCCATGCCTCGGTCTGCGGTGGGCGCGGCCGCTGCTCGACCTGCCGGGTGCGGGTCGGGGCCGGTGCGGACCGCCTGCCGCCCCCGGACACGGGCGAGGCAAAAGTGCTGGCGCGCATCGGCGCCCCACCCGGCGTCCGGCTGGCGTGTCAGCTGCGCCCGGTCGCCATGCTGGAGGTGACGCCGCTGCTGCCGTCCACA
>CAYRWZ010000019.1:0-430 GCA_964428065.1 uncultured Comamonadaceae bacterium
GGGCGATAAGCCCCCCCCCCCCTTCCGCTTCCCCGTCCTACCCGGCGGCGTATTTTTGTCAGACATAAAACACTTGCTTGCACATGCAAGTGATGTCTAGCATCGGTGCGTCATGACCAAGGATCAGGCTTCGCACCCGTTCTGCGGGTGTCTGCATTATGGGGCGGCGGCGTTGGCCCGGCTGGTGGATCGCCAGGCCGAAGCGGCCTTCGCCGCTACGGGTTTGCCGGCGCCGGCGGCGTTCCTGCTGATGGCGGTGGCGTTGGAGCCGGGGCAATCGTCCAAGCATTTCGCGGCGCGGATGCTGGTCACGCAATCGACGATTTCCCGCGCGATTGAAAAACTGGCCCAGCGCGGATTGGTGCGGCGGGAGGCAGAGGGCAAGTTCGTCCGCCTGACCGTGGAGGACGACGGCCCCGGCATCCCCGAG
>CAYRWZ010000019.1:440-26959 GCA_964428065.1 uncultured Comamonadaceae bacterium
GCAACAAGGGCTGACCCTGGTGGAAGCGGTCCGGGTCGCCTGGCGCGATTTGGATGCCCGGCTGACGGCGGCCCTGGGGCGCGAGGCGCTGCAGCACCTGACCGCCGGGGTCTATGCCGCCGTGCAGCGCCTGGAAGGTGGGGATCAGTCTTGATCAAGATACGGATTAACCGGAAGGGATAGGGATCGCCATGGTGAAGCTGACGATTAACGGAACCGCGCATACGCTGGATGTGGATCCCGATATGCCGCTTTTGTGGGCGGTGCGGGATGTGATCGGCCTGACCGGCACCAAATTCGGCTGCGGCATGGCCCAGTGCGGCGCCTGTACTGTGCATGTGGATGGTGTGCCAACCCGGTCTTGCGTCACCCCGGTGTCATCGGTCGAAGGGGCCAAGATCACCACGGTCGAAGGGCTGTCGGGGAAGATTGCCCAGGCGGTTCAGGATGCCTGGACTGCGCTGGATGTGCCGCAATGCGGCTATTGCCAATCGGGCCAGGTGATGGCCGCCACCGCCCTGTTGACGGAAAACCCGAAGCCGACCGATGCCGACATCGATGCCGCCATGGCGGGCAATCTGTGTCGCTGCGCCAGCTACGCCCGAATCCGGGCGGGCATCCATCAGGCCGCCAAGGCCATCGGCTGAGTGAAGGGGAGAGCAACCATGATTCCGATGAACCATTCCCCTGCGGCACTGCCGGTATCCGACGATGCCGGGCAGTCCAATACCGCTGCCGGTCTGCTGACGGACTTCCGCCCGTCCCGCCGCTTCGTGCTGGTTGGCGCGGCGGTGACAGGTGCCGGTCTGGTCCTGGGCCTGCCCAGCCTGGCGGGTGCCCAGCAGGCGGCGCCCAAGGCTGCTGCCCCGGCGTTGAACCCGCTGGCGGTCTATCTGAAGATCGCCCCGGACAATACGGTCACGGTCTATTCCGCCCATATGGATATGGGCCAGGGCAATTATTCCGGCCTTGCCACCCTGGTGGCCGAGGAACTGGACGCCGATTGGGCGCAGATGCGCGCTGTCGGCGGGGCCGGTAACCCGGCCGCCTATGGCAATGTCGGCTGGGGCGGCGCTGTGCAGGGCACGGGCGGGTCAACCGCGATGATGTCGTCCTGGGACCGCTATCGCAAGGCAGGGGCAACGGCGCGCGCCATGCTGGTGGCGGCGGCGGCCAAACGCTGGTCGGTGCCGGCCGCTGAAATCACCGTTGCCAATGGCGTGGTCGCCCATCGGTCGGGCAAGCGCGCTACGTTCGGCGAGCTGTCGGACGCCGCAGCGCAGGAAGCCATTCCCGCCGATGTGGTGCTGAAGCAGCCCGCCCAGTGGCGCTATATCGGCAAGGACGGCCATCGCCGCCTGGATAGCCGCGCCAAGGCGACCGGCGCCGAAACCTTCACCATCGATGTCCGCCTGCCCGATATGCTGATGGCGGTGGTGGCGCATCCGCCGCTGTTCGGCGCGCGGGTCAAATCCTTCGACGCGACGGCGGCCAAGGCCGTGCCGGGCGTGGTGGATGTGGTGCAGATTTCGCGCGGGGTGGCCGTGGTGGCGAAAACCACCTGGGCCGCCATGCGCGGGCGCGAGGCGCTGACCGTGCAGTGGGATGACAGCGGGGCGGAAAAGCGCGGGTCGGCCGAAATCATGGCGGAGTATCGCAAGCGGTCGGAACGGCCGGGCGATCTGGTGGCGGTTGAACGGGGCAGCGTCGCTGCCGGGCTGCAAGGCGCAGCCAAGGTGATCGAGGCGCGTTATGAATTCCCCTATCTGGCCCATGCGGCGCTGGAACCGCTGAACGCGGTCGCCCGGATGCAGGATGGCGTGCTGGAAATCTGGGGTGGCCATCAGATTCCCGATATGTATCAGGCGATGGGCGCCAAAATCGCTGGTGTGACGCCCGATAAGGTGCGGATGCATGTGATGAAAACGGGCGGCGGGTTCGGCCGCCGGGCCGTTACCGATGGCGATGTGGTGGTCGAGGCGGTGGAAATCGCCAAGGCGATCGGCTGGAAAGCGCCGGTCAAACTGCAATGGACGCGAGAAGATGACATGGCCGGTGGGCGGTATCGCCCGATGGTGCTGCACCATGTCCGTGTCGGTTTGGACGATAAGGGGGCCGTGACCGGCTGGCATCATCACATCATCGGCCAGTCCATCCTGATCGGCACCCCATTCGAAGGCTTCGGCGTCAAGAACGGGGTCGATCCCAGCACGGTCGAAGGGGTTTCCGATACCAAATACGGCATCGGCGACCTGCGGGTGGAAGTCACCAATACCCAGTCGCCGGTGACAACCTTGTGGTGGCGTTCGGTCGGCCACACCCATACCGCCTATGCCATGGAAACCATGATCGACGAAGTGGCGGCCGCCAGCGGCAAAGATCCGGTCGCCCTGCGGCGGGAGCTGCTGAAGGATCATCCGCGCCACCTGAAGGTGCTTGATGCCGTGGCCGCCGCCGCCGATTGGGGCAAGCCGCTGCCGGCGGGGCGGTTCCGTGGGATTGCCTTGCACGAATCCTTCGGCACGGTGGTCGGCGAAGTGGCGGAAATCAGCATGCAGGGCCGTTCGGTCAAGGTGGAGCGGGTGGTGTGCGCCATCGATTGCGGCATCGCCGTCAATCCCGACACGATCCGGGCGCAGATCGAAGGCGGAGTCGGCTTCGGCCTGGGCGCCATCCTGCGCGAACAGGTGACGTTGCAGGGCGGGGCGGTCGATACCCTGAACTTCGACAGCTATCGCCCGCTGCGGATCGACGATATGCCGAAGGTCGAGGTGCATATCCTGCCTTCGACCAACCGGCCCAGCGGGGTGGGGGAACCGGGCGTGCCGCCGATCGGCCCGGCGGTTGCCAATGCGGTCTTCGCCGCCACGGGCAAGCGGGTGCGGATCCTGCCGTTCGAAACCGGCCTGACGGCTTAGGAAACGGGGGGAACGGCACCGGTCTGTGCGGCCGCCGGGCGTCTGGCCCGGCGGTCGGCCTGCCGGATGGCCAGCAGCAGCGCCAGATTCACCCCAAATCCCACCAACAGCACCAGCATCCATAAATGGGCATCGGTCTTGCCCAGCACCCAGACGGCCAGGGTGGGCGCAACCGCCTGGAGCCACTGGCTGGGCAGGGCCATCTTGCCGATCCGCTGGGCATATCCAACCGGGCCGAACAGGGCCAGCGGCATGGTGCCGCGCGCAATCGTCTGTAAGCCATTGCCTGCGCCATAGGCGATCAGCGCAACAGCGATCACGGTGGCATCGCCCAGGAAAATCAGGGTAACGCCGGCCAGGATCAGCGCCAGCGCGATCAGCATGGTGTGGATCGGGTGCAGCCGCTGGCCGACCCCGAACTGCAACAGGCGCGATGCCACCTGGGCCGGGCCGATCATCGCCGCCAGCGCAATCGCACCATTGGTATCCAGCGCCGAATCCAGCTGGGGCAGCAGCCACAGGATATGGATCAGGAAGGTGGTGGTCAGCGCCCCCTGGATCGAAAAGAACCCCGCCACGCCATAGAAAACCCAGGCCGGCAGGGCGGCGGGATGTGCGGCGGGATGTGCGGTGTGCGGTGGGGCAGCCGGCGGCGATGGTGCCGGTTCGGCATCCGCTTGCGCCTCGTACCCCCGGCTGGGCACGGCCAGCAGATAGAGCGGCAGGCAAATCAGCAGCATGATCCCGGCATAGGCCAGAATGGCGCCGCGCCAGCCCACCATGCCCATCAGAAACTGGCTCAAGGGCCAGCAGACGGTGCTGGCGAAGCCGCCGATCAGCGTCAGGCCGACAATGGCCTGTTTCGCCTTCGGGCCCAGAATACGGCCCAGCGTGGCGAAGGAGGCATCGTAAAGGCCCAGCGCCATCCCCAGCCCCAGGATCAGCCAGCCGCCGTAATAGACCGCCAGGCTGTGCGCCTGGGAAATGATCGCCAGACCCAGCGCCAGAGTGACGGCCCCCAGCGCCAGTGTCTGCCGGGGGCTGCCGGTGCCGATCATGCGGCCCATCTTGGGAGAGGCCAGACCGGACACCATCATCGCCGAGGTCAATCCGCCAACGATCATGGCCGGCGACCAGCCGGTATCGGCCGCAATCGCCGCCAGAAACACCGATGGCAGATAATAGCTGGCGCCCCAGGCGAAAATCTGGGCAATCCCCAGGGCGCCGATCAGGCCAAGGTTCCGGGGCGGGGTCATGCCGGGCAACACCCCGCCGTTGCTGCCGCAGATGCCGCCGCCGGTTTCGTCAATGGCCGGGATGCGCGGGTGAAGTCGGTCCGGCACACGCCGGTTTCCGGTAGCACCAGGTCCACCCGCTCTGCCGCAGCCGCGTCCCCCGTCAGGGCCGCCACGACCGAGCGCACCTGCTCATACCCCGTCATCATCAGAAAGGTCGGGGCGCGGCCATAGCTTTTCATGCCGACGGTATAGAAATCCGGCTCGGGATGGGCCAGCGCGGTGGCGCCGTGGGGGCGGACCGTACCGCAGCTATGCAGGTTGGGATCGATCATCGGGGCCAGGGCGGGCGTTGTTTCTAACCAGGCATCAATCCCCAGCCGAATCTCCCGCGTCAATGACAAATCGGGGCGAAAGCCAGTGCAGCCAATGATCTGGTCGATCGTAATCGAACGATTGCCCGACCGGACCGTTAAACTGCCATCGCCCTGCCGTTCGATCCGATCAAGTCCGAACGGAACCAGGAGAGTGACCGTGCCGCTATCGATCAGGGCCTTGGCATCCTGGCCCAGCCGGCCGCGCGCCGCCAGTTGATCCCGCGCGCCACCACCGAAGGTCAGCCCGTCCGGTTGGCGCCGCATCGCCCAGAAGATGCGGGTGCAGGGATCGCCCAGATCCGCCAGATCGCGCACCATATTCATGGCAGAATGGCCGGAGCCGACCACCAGAACGCGCCGACCGGCATACTGTGCCCGGTCCACCGCCCGCACATCCGGTAGGTCGAAGCGTAGCTGCCCGGCGGCAAGCGCCTCTGCCTCGCCCGGAACCGACAGGCCGTTGCGGCCGACCGGGTTGGGGGAGTGCCAGGTGCCGCTGGCATCGATCACCGCCCGGGCCTGCAGGATCTCAATCTGGCCGTCGCTGCGGCGGGCCTGAACGACGAAGGGGGTATCGGCCCGTCCTTCGGTGCGCAGCTTGTCCATGCCGTCCCGGCTGATCGCCTGGATCCGCAGTCCGGTCCGGATCTCGACGCCCGGCTGCGCAGCCAGCGCTTCGGCCAGCGGCGCGAGATAGCGCTGCACCAGGGCCCCACCGGTCGGCAGGGCTTCGGCATCCGGGCATTCCCAGCCGGTGCCGGCCAAAAGCCGTGCCGCCGCCGGATCGATGCAATAGGACCAGGGCGAAAACAGCCGGACATGGCCCCATTGCCGCACGGCATGGGCGATTGCGCCGCCGGCTTCCGCCACCAGCACCGTCTGCTGCCGCTCGGCAAGATGGGCCGCCGCCGCCAGGCCAACCGGGCCGGAGCCGATCACCAGAACGGGCAGAGGAGCGTTTTGACTCTGGACCATGGTATCCTCCATTTTGATGTTAGTAGCAACTATATGGGCGTGTGACGGTCGGGTGAGACAGCGTTGGAATATCAGGCTGGGATGTGTGCCTCGGCCGTATGGTTGGGGGTCAGGCGGCTGGATCGACCGGGATTGCGCCGCAGGCAGGGCCGGTTGACACCCCCGCGCGGAACCGCGTTTCCGCCAGCTTGGCCAGGCGGCCGATCACATCGATGGCCGCAGCACGGGTTTCCGGCGCCAGATCGGCGATGGCCGCCCGTTGCTGATCGACCAGATCCGCGACGATCCGGTCATGGAGGGTGCGCCCGGCTGCGGTTGCTTCCAGCTGCTGCGCGCGGGCATCGTCCGGGTCAGCCATGCGGCGCACATATCCTTTTCGCTCCAGGCTATCCAGCACCCGGCTGGTGGTGCTCTTGTCCAGCATCAGCCGGGCCGCAACGGCATTGGCCCGCAGCGGGCCGCGTTCCACGATGGTTTCCAGCGCATAACATTGGGTGACCGAGATATCGTGGCAGCAGATGCGATCCCGATCGCGGAACTGGTAAATGCGCACCAGATCGCCGACCACGCGGTTAAGGGCTGCGGCATCCTGAAGAAGAGTCGGATCGACCATGGCGGGTGTTCTTGCACCGGGGGTGAGTGTGTTATGGGGTGGTTTATTGTTGTTATCTGCAACTTATCTTCGGCCGGCCTATCCGTCAATGCAAAAAGTCTTCAAATTTATGAAAAATGTGTTAAATTCAACCCGTGATTTGCCAAATCACTAAACATGCATTCAGGATTGAGAGGGGGAGCACATGTTGACGTCTGACGATATTGAAAAAGTGCAGCGGACCTTCGGCAAGGTGGCCTTGATCAAGGAAGCCGCAGCCCAGCAATTTTATAACCGTCTGTTCGAGCTTGACCCATCTCTCCGCCCCTTGTTCAAGGGCGATATGCGCCAGCAGGGCGAAAAGCTGATGCTGACGCTGGCAACTGCGATCCGAAATTTGAAAAACCCCGATGCTATCCTTGATTCGATCAAAAAAATGGGCAGTCGGCATGCCGGATACGGTGTTTCGGAGGCCCATTATACAACGGTCGCCAACGCCTTGATCTGGACATTGGAGAAGAATCTGGGGACGGATTTCACCCCGGACGTAAAGGCCGCCTGGGTGAAGACCTATACCTTCGCGGCCGATACCATGAAGCAGGGCGCCAAGCACGCAGCCTGATCCCGGTCGTCTGGGGCCATTGGCCCGAACCAGCCCGGGATGCGTATAGTCCCGGGTGGGGTGGCCAGGCGTTTTCGATTGTTATGCCACTTTGGGCCGAACGGAGAAGCGATCCCAGAAGCTGCGGTCGCCCCATGGGTCATAGGGGACGAAGCCGCCGGCCTTGAAATCGGCAATCAGACAGGCCTGCGCACCATCGGGCGCCAGCAGCGACGCCATTCTTGAGAAGCTGCTATTGCCAAAAATCAGCAGATCGGCCTTGGTCATCACATGGAAATCGGGGAAGAACCCGACAATCTTGTCGACAGCAAGCGAATCCGGCGCAAAGTGGGGATTGTACCGGGCGAATTCCGTCCGGCAGAATTCCTGATTGTCGGTCGCGATCACCAGTACCGGATCGGCCAGGGTGGGCCAGACCTGATCCAGAATCGCATGGTACCAGCCGGTCGGCACAATGCTGAACCACGGCGCCCGGTCATGGTCATAATCCTTATAATCGCCATGACGGACGTGGAGAACGACGCGCGTGCGGCCGGGCGGTGCAATCTCGTTCAGCCAGCTATCCACAGGCCCGGCGGCCGCCTCCGGCGGGCGGAACAGACGGCGCCACAGGCCGCGATGGCGTGACAGAACATCGGTCAGCTCCTGAAAATAGGCGAAGAAATCGACATCGACCGGAGCGTCTTCCATCGCCCAGAGATATTTCTCCGCCCCGAAGAAGGGCGTGATCTCCTGACGTTTGAGCTGCCGGGTACATGGCTGGGTCTTGAGGCCATAGAGTATTGTTCCCGCCCAGTCATCCAGCTCCATGGTACAGTTGTTTCTCAAGGAATAGAGAAACAGGTTGGCGAACATGAAGATCTGGTTGGCGAAGCGCCCCATGGCCAGAAAATCTTTGATGGTGACGACACTGTTGGACCGTTCGCCCAGGATGTTGAAACTGTCCAGCAGGTCGGACCGGATATAATAGGTCGAATCCATCCACTGCCGGTCTTGCTCCATCAGCAGGATGGAATTGAGCCGCAGATAGCCGAGATCGAACAGGATCTGATCCACCCGCGTGGTCACGGGGTGGCGCTCCGCCCCCGCCGGCAGGGAGCCGGGCAACCGTATCAGCTGGGGCGACAGGTCCAGGATGCCGGGCCCGAAGGCGCGCAGCGCCCCGGTCTGGGCGATATCGGTCAAGGGGGCGCCGGACAGGGACAGCCAGGCTGCGGTTTCGGCGTCACTGCCATTGACGATCCAGCCGGCGCGGCCGTGGCCCTGAAACGGCGCGGCGGTTTTCCCGGCCAGCAAATGGGTCAGGGGCAGCCAGGCAGCGGCCTGATCCTGCGGATCGAGCGGCAGGGTTACGACCGGGCCGAAGGTGATGTGGGTTCCAGGGATCACAGCCGGCTCCGTCAGACGGCTTCGCCCGCAAGGCGCAAAGACATTTCGGCTTGGAGTGCGGTTTGCAGAACCCGCTTTGCCGCCTGCGGGACCGAGAAGATCACATCGTTATGGACGACGATATAGGGATTGCCCTTGGCCCGAAGCGCATCGCACACCTGATCGATGCCCGGCCACTGATCCGGGTCATGGGGCAGGGGCGGCGGTGCCAGAAACAGCCGCGCATCGTCGATCAGAATGAAATGCCTGTCCACCTGGTCGGCCAGCAGGGCGATTTCATCCAGTAAGGGGCATTCGTCGCTTTCCCCGGCGGTCAGATCGCCGCACCAATGGGCATCCAGCCAGAACATGGTTGCCGGCGCGTCCTTGCTGTACTGGGCCAGATGTTCCCGCGTATCGCCCAGCAGCTGAACGACGTTCGGATAGTCCTTCAGGCGCATCTTGGCCTGGGTGAACATTGCCATCGACCGTTCGACGGTATAGACCGTCTGGAATTGGGTCGAGGCCCAGGCCGACGTGCCGCCCTGGAAGGTGCCGGTTTCATAGAAGACCGGAATGTCGAAGGAGGATTTGAGGGCGTCGATAATGAATTTCGGTGCGCCGAAGTTTACGGTACCCACGCGAAGATTGCTCCTGGTAATGGCCGACGGGGGCGTTTGCCCGATCCTTCGGACTTGCGGTTAGATCGTATCGGCGCTGTTCCGATAGTGTCCTGGTCCCGATGGTGTTGCGATCTCAGTCGGCAGTATCGCACCATTGATGCCACATGCCCGTCAAGGCAGCCTCGAAATCCTTGGCGAACTGGTCGGCATCGCACAGCGGCGATGCCGCCATGCGGGGCCTGATCTCCGCCCGCAGCTGGGCCAGTGCCGGAATATCGGATGCCAGCGCCACCGCCTTGGCCACATAGTCTTCGCGGCTGTGGGCGATGCCTTCGACAATTCCGGAGTTGGAGGTGTGGCTGAATGCGTGACGGCCGCAGAAGCGGTCACCCGGGAAGGTGACGACCGGTAGGCCCATCCACAGCGCCTCGCACGCCGTCAACCCGCCCGAATAGGGAAAGGTGTCCAGCATAATGTCGCAACGGTTATAGGCATTCATCATTTCCGGCAGCGGGCTGCCCCCCGCAAAGGACAGCCGGTCTGCCGAGACGCCACGCTTGGCGAAGGCATCGGAAATCCGCCGCTTGTTATCGTCGGAATCCAGCCAGACATAGCGGAAGCTCATGCGCGACCCCGGCACGGCGGCCAAGATCTCGGCCCAGGTATCAAGGCAGATCGGGTTGATCTTGCAGGGGTTGGAAAAGCTGCAGAACGTGACGTACCCGTTTTCCAGTGCTGGCGACGGGGCGACGATCGGCGCGTTCGAAAACGGCTCATAGGTGATATAGCCATTCGGCATACGCCAGATTTTCTCGACCGCGTTCTTTTCCAGTTCCGGCGGAACATGGAAACGATCGGCGATGATGTAATCCATCGTCGGCAGGCCGGTGGTGCCGACATAGCCGGCCCAGGTTGCCTGGACCGGCGCCGCCCGGCGGGCGAAGACGGGCAACCGGTTGCTGGCCGTATGTCCGGCCAGATCGATCAGAATGTCGATCTGGTCGTTCTGCACCATGGTGTAGAGTTCATCCATGCTGCGATCCGCCGTGCGCCGCCAATGATGGCTGGCATTGCGGATCTTCGCCCCCATCGGATCCTCGGATGTGCGATCCGAATAGCAGTAAACGTCAAACTTCTCGGGATCGTGGCGCGTGATCACCGCCAGCGTGAAAAAACCGACCGGGTGTGTGCCAAGGTCAGGCGAGACATAGCCGATTTTCAGACGCCGCGACTTGCTTTTGCTGTTGGGCAGCGACGCGCGCGGCGTGACCACAGCCTCTGGCATCGTCTCCATATAGGCTCGATGCATGTCCAGCAGCGTATTGGTGGTGATATCAATTCGGTAGTTTGAAACGAATAGCAGGTTGCTATAGACACCTGGATTATCTTTATTCTTTGCAGCTTTTTGCAACATGGCAATACCGCTGTCCAGATATCCCATGGTCACTTCAAGCAGCGATGCGTTATTCAGAATACCGCTATTGTCTGGCTCAATGTCCAGGGCGCGGGCGGTATAGTCCCGTGCGATATCATATTCCTTACGCTCCTTGTGGCACTGGGCGAACATTTCCAGTGCGATCAGGGGCAATGGGCCCTTATTCAGCTTTTCGAATTCTTTCAGTGTTTCCAGGGATTTCTCGTAACTGCGGACCTGATAATAGGAAATCGCCAGTTGCAGCCGCAGCATCGCATCCTCTGGCGCAAGGTCGGTTGCCTTGGCCCACAACGCATTCGCTTCCGCATAGTTGCGTCGGCCGGTGTGCGATGCGGCGACAAGTGCAATGGCGCCTGGATCCTCCGGCGTCACGTCCAGCAGGCGCAGGCCGATCTGCAAGGCCTCATCATTGCGGCGTTCGGCAACCAGGGCGTGCCCCATCGCCAATTGCAGTTTCTGGTCTCCAGGGTTGGCGCGTGCAAGCGGCCCCAGCTCACTCAATACCTCTTTCCACCGTCCCAGCAGCGACAGGATACCGGCGTAAAGGTTCACGGCAGCACCGTTGCCCGGATCTAACTTGACGATCTGCTGCAGAATATCGGCAGCCTGGACCAGGCGTCCGATCCGGCTGTAGAGCAAGGCCCGGTGATACTGGGTTTCCAGGTGCCGTGGCGCCGCCTCGACAGCCTCCTCGATCAGCGCGCGGGCCTCCGGGTTCTGCTCTTCCAGCTCCTGCTTCCGTTCCTCATCAATCAACAGCAGCGCAAGCAGTGACTTGGCCGCCACGCAATTCGGATCGATGCGCAGGCAGTTTCGATACAGAACTTCCGCCTGCACATTATTCTCGGCCTCATGCGCTTCCTGGGCCAGCCTCAGCAGCATGTCTGCCGGCGAGGGCGGCAATTCGAAACCGGGATCGATATCGACAACCAGACGAGGTGTCTTTTGATCCTCATTGTTCGTGTTGGTTTCGATCAGAATGGCGGACATTGGCAGACTCCAGGGCGTCTAAACTTTATCGTCGGTTTTTGGCGGCGGAGCACCCGAACCGCCGGCTGAATCATCATCGATTTTCAAAAAGGACGGTTGGTCGCCCGACACCATGTTGCCGTAGCGCGAATAGTGCAGTGAGCTGGATTTGACGTCGCGCACCGCCTTCAGGAAGCTGCGGATGACGAAGCGTTTGACATGGCTGGCCGTGACCACGGACCGTTCGAACTCGGCGGCGGCATCGCGCAGGCGCCCGATCAGCAGCAGCGAGTCCATCAGGCCAAGTTCCTCGATCTCCTCGGCCGTGATTTTCATGGCGGCCAGGGTTTTGACCAGTGCCATCACCCGGAACAGGCTGGGCAGCAGCTCGCGCTTTTCCGCCTCCAGCGCCTGCAGTTCCTTGTAGTCCTCGTTGGAGATGGCCTCGACCTGGAGCTGGAGAACCTCGACCAGAACCTCAAGGTCGCCCGAGATATCAAGCATCTCGTCGATCAGTTCATCTTCGGTCGGATAGGCGGGTACTGGTTCGTCTGTCACTGTCGCAAGCTCAATTCTGGCCGCCGACGGCTGTGCCGCGCTGGCCCTGATCCCCTTGGCCCTTATTCCTTCTGGCGGCTGCCGGTAACCGATCAGCCCCGCATCCCCTCGCTACCGGCTCTGCGACCGGACGGCGTTCCGTCCAGCATGTGCAAAGATTTGCCCCTGGTCCCATCCGTTTCCGTCGGATGCTGCGACGCAGGCAGCCAACCGGCAAGGACTTTGCACGCGCCACCATAGCCGATATAGCTAGAGCCGTGCCAAAAAAACTTTGGCGATTGGCAAGGCCCAAGTCGTGACGCGCACAAGTATGGTTTGGGTTGGGTGATAGGACTTGCCGGGAGACTCACCGGGAGACTTGCCGGGGGACTTGCCGGGCGGCGCGGTCGGCAGTTTTTGCCGCGCCCGGAAAATTATTCCGGGTTTTGCACGAAGATGAGAGGAGTTTCGGGGTGGCGCTCAAACGGCAAGTTGACCTGACGGTCGATCGCCTGGAACGGCTGACGCGCGATATCATCGAGTTCGCCGGTATTCTGGATTCCGAATCGGAACTGGCGGAGCAGGGGGAGCTGACCGCCGAGGGAGAGGAGCAGGAGGCCCATCTGCAGCGAAAGGCCCTGATGTCTCGGGCGCTGCATGAGGCGAACGACCTGGTTATGGCCGTTGTCGATCTGCCCGACGATGCCCCCTTGTTCAAGGACGATGCAACGGCCGATCAATGGGAGCGGTTTCTGGACGCGGTGGAGATTGTTGCGGCCAGCCTGGATCGCAATGCCACCGCCCTGCGGATCGAAGTGGAGGCAAACCGCCTTCTGGCCGATGCGGTGGCTCGGATCTTGAACCTGTCGGCAGCGAAATTGGAACGCTACCGTCAAGACGGCACGCTTATTGCAGAGGGTGGTGCACAGCCGCCGCCTTTGGCTGAATTGTAATCGGCGCCCTTGCGTTTCGCTGGGAAAGTGCCGGAGCGGGGTCGAAGGCGGAAGGGTGAGTTTGGTTAAGGGAGTTCGTTCATGCTGTTCAATTCGATTGGTATCGCCCTGTCGGGCGTGAAGACCACTCAGACGTTGCTCAATACGGCAACGCGCAATGTGACGAACGCCCAGACGGAGGGCTATGTTGCGAAGCGGCAATCGTATCGCACCATGCTCTACAGCGGTGGGGTCCGGGCAACAGATATTCGCCGCGAATTGGACGAAGCCTATGTCTTCCGTCTGCGAACCAACCTCGGCGCGCTCAATTACCAGACCACCCATTCCCGCAAGCTGACCGAAATCGACGTCATCAATGGCGATCCTGCCCAGGGCTCGACCATCGGGGCGGGGATCGAACGGTTGGCTGCGTCCTTCCAGAAACTGTCCGCCCAGCCGACCGATTACAACACCTCTGCTGCGGTTTTTGCCGAGGCGGACCGCCTGGTGCAGACCTTCAACAGCCAGACATCGCAGCTGCTGAAAATTCAGCAGGACAGCCGGCGTGAAATGACCGATCTGGTCACGGACGCCAACGAGTTGCTGCGGCAGATCGCGAAGCTGAACCGGGAAGTGATCGCGGTCCAGGGGGCGGGGGACGATGCCACCGATTTCCAGGACGAGCGCGACCGTCTGGTCAATCAGCTGTCCGAGATCATGGATGTGCGCGCCTTCATCGATGGGCGCGGGGTGCTGAACGTCTTCACCGCCGACTACAAGTTCATCGCCGGCGAATATGCGGAAGTCCTGCGGGTCGATGCGACGAACGATGCCGTGTCGATCAGTTCCGGCGCAATCTCGTCGGTTGGCGGCCAGCTGGGCGCCCTGCAACAGGTTGCTGCGACCGAGGTGCCGAACAAACTTCGCCAGTTGAGCGCGATTGCGCAGTTCCTGGCCGCGCGGTTCAACACGCCGCAGCCCAACGGGCCGGGTATCCAGCTGTTCGTAAACTCGGCAACCAGCACCGCGCCGCCGGCGCCGCCGCCGCTGTTGACCGTGCCCCCGTTCTCGGGCGCGATTGCCATCAACCCAACCTACCGCACCCTCAATGCGGCCGATCTGAATGCCCGCTTGCGGGTTGGCGACGCCAACGCCGCCACCGCATCGCCGTCCGACGTTGCCGGGGCGACGCGCGCCAACACCGTTCTGATGAACACGACCGAAAACTACACCGCAGTCGGGATTACCGGGTTGAGCGGCACGCTCAATTACCGTGATGCGGCGTCCGCGGTGGTGATCCAGACCGCACAGGCCCAGAGCGCGGCCGACACGCGCGTGGCCGAATTGACCACCTTCGACACGCAGTATCGCCAGCTGATCGCATCGAAATCCGAAGTGAATCTCGATGAGGAACAGGCGAACATCATCACCCTGCAGAACCTGTATCAGGCCAATGCACGGGTGATCCAGACGACGCAAACCATGCTCGACGAGCTGCTGGCCCTGGTTGGCCGCTGAGATTAGGGAGACGGTAGAATGCCTGTCATCAACAGCCTGAGCCAAGCCCGGTACATCAAAGAGATCATTCGGGACCAGAATCAGCGGCTGGATACCCTGCAACGCCAGCAGGGCAGCGGATTGAAGGCCGATCGATATGGCGGCCTCTCGGCCACGGAAGCGCGCCTCAGCCTGCGGATCCGCGGCGAGCAGGAGCGAATCGAAGGGTACCGCAACTCGATCGCCCTGGCTCAGGGCCGCAGCCAGGCGATCGAAGAAGCCTTGAACGGCGTCAATAAGGCGATGATCGAGGTGCGCGATACGATCCAATCGCTGTTCGTCGAGGATTTGGACGGATCCGAAATCCGCGTGACCGCCAGGCAGAAATTCGCGCAGATCGTCGACCGGCTGAATGTCCGTTACGATGGTATATCCTTGTTTTCGGGTCGCGCCGCCCCGCCGTCGCCGCCGACCGGACTATTCCCGATTCTGGCGCCGGATACCATCCTGGCGGGTGTGCAGACGGCCGTGAACGCCGGTTCGCCCTTTGCCACGGCAAATGCGGCCTTCACCGCAGTCAATGGCTATATTGGCACCAATAACGGCGATGGTCTGCAAAACTGGTTCTCGCCCGGCGATGCCTTGGTCGATGATGGCGGCGGCACCGCCTATGAAGCCGGGGCACCCGGTGCTGCGCTGCGCATCTCTGACACCCGGACCATCCAGGTCAGCCTGTCTGCAATTCCCCGCTCCTCCTTTACCGTCGCGACCATCGGCTATGCCGGTGCGACGACCGATGCGATCCGCGACACAATGCGGGTTGTTGCCGCCGTCTCCACAGTGACCCTGAACGATTTTGGCGGTGACCGGCAGCTCTATGGCGCGTTCCTGAACGACGCGATCACCAGCCTCAACCGTTATTCGCGCGACATCAACAATATGGTGGCCGTGAACGGTACGATCCGCAAAGAGCTGGATATCCAGGTCAAGGCTTACGAGGATACCGACGTTCGCCTGAAGGAGCAGCTGTCCTACGCCGAGGAGGTCGATCCGACCGAAGTGATCTCTGAACTTCAGAGCCGCCGGAACCAGCTGGAAATGACCTATAAGATCACCGCCGATTTGCGGCAGTTGAGCCTGTTCCGCTATCTGTAGGCCGTCAGGGCCATGCCGGCTGCGGGATTTTTGTGGACGTTGGCCTTAGCTGTGATACCGTCAAAGAGTAGCTCAGGACGAGCTTGAAAACCGAAAGGAATCGGGCAATGACGCGCTTTAATCCGTATATCGGCAATTTGTTCACGGGGTCCCTGGCCGGCAGCTCGTTCGGCGTGGATCTGAGTGGTTTGGGTCCGCAGGTGGGCGGGACCAGCGCATCGCAGACCTATTTTCTGTACAAGAAGAATGAGGTTAGCCTGCGCCGCGCCTCTGATAATTCTCCGTCCGTGAAGGCCGATGTGGCCTATTTCACGTCGGTGATCGACAAGATGGCGGGCAAGGTCACCAACCAATATCGCAAGACGATCGAACAATCGATCAACGAGGTTGATGGCGTCGGCATTGCTACGAATGCGATCAAGAATCAGGTCAAATCGCTGTTCGATGCCACTCTTAACGACATCACCAGCACCAATGTCGGCGACGGCACGACCCTGCGGGAGCGGGCGAGCGCGGCCCTGAGCGAGATTGTCACGCAGCTGAATTCCAAGGTCGGCAATAAGTACTTGTTCGCCGGAAAGGCACAGACCCCGACCAACACGCCGCTCGGCTATCCGGTTCTGGCGTCTTATGCGCTGAAAGATCAGCTGCGGTCGGAATATACCGCCCAGGGCGTGAACTTCACCACGCCGGCGACTGCTGATGCTGTCATCAACGGATATTTCGGGACGACCGATGCCAATGGCCTGAAGAACTGGTTCCTGCCAGGCGATTACATCGCCAATGACGGCGAGCCGATTTCGGCGCCGTCTGCCCCGGTCCAGGTGGATCCGTTCCGGCGCCTGTCGATTTCGACATCGGCCTTGCCGAACAGCTTTTACGACAATACCGACACGGTGATGCGCGATGTCATTCGCACCGTGACCGCAATGGCCGTGACAACCGTAGCCGATTTCGGTGGCAATACTGCGGCCTATCAGAATTTCGTATCGGCTTATAATGCGCGATTGACCGATCTGGTTGACAGCACCGATCCGCTGGTCACTGACCTGGCGTCCAAGATCGCCGATTATCGTGGGTACAAAAGCACCCTGACCGGGTTGCTGAAGCCGTATCAGGATAATGAAAAGGCATTGGCGTCCGAAGTTCTGAACGACCGGCGCCTGATGAATTTCATCCTGAAGGCGCAGCTGCTGGGTGATAAGGCGGACCAGCTTGCCGTGATCCGCAAGGCGTTTACCGAGGATCCGACCAAGGCCAGCTCGCTGGTCAATCGTCTGTCCGACAAGCGGTTCGCCGGGGCGGCAACGGATCTTCGTCTGGATCTGGGGGTTGGCAATCTGATTGCCAAAAAGGACGAGATGGTCAGCCGGTATAAGGCAGAGGTCTTCGATGGCAAGCTGCGCGAAGAGAGCCCTGACGCCTACAAGGCCCGGTATTTCGAGAAATTCGCCTCCCGCATGAACAACACGTTCGACGTGCTGGGCGATAGCATCATCCGCGATGTCGTCACCCGTACTCTGGGCATTCCGCAGGAGCTGGCATTGAAGCCCGTGCTGTCCCAGAAGTTCGAGCTGGAGAAGCGTTTCAACGCGGCCAATCTGAAAAACCCGGATTTCGTCAAGAAATTCACGGCCCGCTTCCTTGCCGCGGCTGATTCCGGTCGATAGACTGCCTGCCAATCTTTTTGTCTGGCGGGGGTTTCGATGGGATTGAAGATCCATCTCAAGGCAAATGAGCGCGTCATCATCAATGGCGCGATCATAACCGTGCCTCGGGCGTGTGCGATTGCCGTTCTAAACATGGCGTCCGTCTTGTCGGAACGGCATATCCTGCGACCGGAAGATGCGACCACTCCGGCACGGCGGATTTATTTCGCAATTCAAAGCGCCTATGTCGCCTCCCAGGAAGAATCGATAATGTTCTTCGCCGAGGCAGAGCGCTTGCTGGCGGAATATTCGAAGGCGACCACCGTTGTCGAGGTCAAGCAGGTTCTCGACATGATCCTGGATCGTATTCGATCGGCCAAGTTTTACGACGCGCTTAAGATTGCCAGGGATCTAATCAATTACGAGGATATCGTCTTTGCGGTCAGTCGCGGCGATATGAAGGCCGCGGTCGAGCTGTCCGCGACGGCCATGCGGGACGAGGCACGCCAGGCCGCCCGGCAGTTGAAAGCCGCAGCTGCTGCCGAGGGTTCTGAGTAAGTTTCTGCTTGCGTCATACATCTTTATTTGCAATAGCTTGCTAGATTTTCGTCAGTTCGGGCCTTAGCTTTCCAGACAGGAGGTCTAACCATGTCGTCTCCCTCACAAAACCCGGCAACCTCTGCGATGATGCAGGCTTATGGCCGGGCCAACAAAACCATCCGGTCCGAGCGCGAGTCGGAGCGGGACATCCTGATGCTGGTCACGCGCCGGATGAAGGAAGCCGTGAGCAAGCCGGATGACAAGCTGCTGCTGGCGCGTGCCGTTTCTGACAATCTGTCGGTCTGGTCGGTCCTGGTCGCCGATGTGATGGACGATGCCAATCCGCTACCGCAGGAATTGCGGGCCAATATCACGTCGGTCGGGATGGCGGTGATGCGGGAATGCAAGAAAATGTCCGATGGAACCGTTAACGTTGAGGCGCTGATCAAGATCAATGAGGCTGTTGCGGAAGGGCTTCAGTAATGAAAGTTGCCGAGAACGCGGCGGTTCTTCTTGTTGGTGAGCCTAGCCTCGACCTGATAAATGAAGCACGCGTTCTGGCGTATCGCTCTCGTTGGGTTGTTCTATCCTTAAATTCTCATGTTTCCGGGTGGCGGTCAGCGCTCCCCGAAGCCGAGATTATAGAGTTGGCTGATTGGTCATCCCTCGAGATCGGTATCTATAGTATCAATAAAGGCAATATTACGCATATCAGTTTCCTTGGTATTTCCCAGCCCGATGTTTCGGTCGATCTGGTTCTGTTACTGTTCAGAAGTCTTCTGACTGTCCGCCAACGGCTACAGATTGTCTCGATTCATAATGTTCCGCCCTCTGCGGCCACACTGCTCATGAGTTTAGAGGCAGTTTTAGGTGAAGAATTTGAGTTTCGCGCAATCGATCAGGTTGGGCGCAGCTTCGTTACGCCAACCGATGCTGTGTTGGTAGGTGGCGCGCATATCAGCTTCGCTTCTTTCATTCTAAAGCGGATTACTCCTTTATTGATCCCAGAGATGAGAACGCCGGAGCTGGATTATTTCAATCCAATGCAGTTTGTGAAGCCAAAGGCTGACGGCGATCTCGGGACAGTTCTGCATCTTGGTGCCTATCTTGGAGCGGAAGTACCGCGTTACTTTAATTGGGGTTTTCAGCGCGTCATTCTGGTGGAGCCAGATATCCGGTGTGTGGCGTCTTTGGTTCATGACTACGGCGCAGATCCGCGCGTCACGATTATTCCAAAGGCGGTGGCCAAAGCCGCCGGAACGATTGATTTTACGCTCAACATGAATCCTCAGCTAAACTCCGTCTTTGAAATCGACCACGAGGAAACTTCAGCCTGGACAAAAGGAAATCCTGAGATCGTTGCCGTTCCCTGTGCGCCGCTCCATCAGCTTATAGATGAGGTGGGCGTGAGAACGGAGGAAATTTCTTTTGTTAATATGGATATTCAGGGGTCGGAGTTGATTGCCATTGAAAGTGGACCTGATATTTTTAGATCAGTTGACCTTGTCCAAACTGAGATGTCTTTCTTTTCAGTGTATCGCGGCATGCCGTTATTTGAAGATATCTGCAAGGCAATGGGGGATAAAGGGTTTTCATTGATTGATATTTGGTCAAACTATGAATGGACCTGGGGGGACGGAGTTTTTCGGCGTCTTTAATACCCGATAACAGGGTAATCCTTAGCAATCCGATCCGAGGGAAGTGTCGTGGAAAACAAAGCTACAATGAGTCCGGAAGAGCGCCGCGCATCCATGCATGCTTCTGTGGCGCAATTAATGCAGAAACAAGAACGTCTAAGCCAGGCGTTGAACGAATGGGATGCGGCCTTAAAGCTGGTGCCCAGTCGCACTGATTGGCGCGCCCAGCGCGCTGAAGTGAATCTGCGCCTGAGCAATCTGGAGCGGGCGGGGGAGGATGCGCTTGATCTGTACACTGCAGATCAAACCAATCCCAAGTTCGTCGATCTTGTTGGCCGTCTTATGCTGCAGGCCCAGCGATATGACGAAGCGGTGATGTTTTTCCGTCAGGCCATTGCGTTGGAGCCTGATGTTCTGTCGCATTATTTCAATCTGGCGCGCGCCTTCCGTGCATCGGGCGATATCGGGGCGGCAGTCACCATTCTGTCATCCCTGTCCGAGGAATTGCCGGCAGAAATCGATATCTACTACATCCTGGTCGATTTCCTGTTCGCCGAAAACAAGAACGAGGAAGCGCTTGCTGTGGCGAAGCGCGCTGCGGAAAATATCTCTGGTGTCGATTCGCTGCGCATGCTGGCGAACGCCTACATCGCCATTGGCGATTACGACAACGCTCGGGTCAAGCTGGATGAAGCCCTGAAGCTGGCCCCGAACGATCTGTACCTGTCGCACATGGCGGCGTCTTTGGCGGGCGACGCGCCGACCCGGGTGAACCCTGAATTCGTCAAGCTGCTCTATAACGTTGCCGCCCAAACCTACGATCTGTCGATGGTGGTGGAATCCCAGTATCGCGCGCCGGTTCTGGCATATAATGAGTTCATCAAGCATCGCCCGGACTATGACCTCGGCCGGCCCGATGCGAAGAAACTGGTCGGCCATCTGGATCTCGGCTGCGGCACCGGGCAAGTCGGTATCATGTTCGGCGGTATTTCCTCCTTCCTGCGCGGCATCGACCTGGCGGTCAACATGGTTCGCCTGGCCAGCCGTCTGGGGGTTTACAGCGAATTGTCGACTGCCGACATCAAGCCCGAGCTGGAAATCGATAGCCGCCTTTACGAACTGGTGACCGCCATCGACACTCTGGGTTCCGTTGGCGATCTGTCGGAGATCGTCGGCAGTGTCGTGAAACGTTTGCTGCCGTCAGGCCTGTTCATTTTCACGGTGGAGCCGTCGGACGATGGCCGGCCCTATCATTTGAATCAACGCGGCAATATGGTGCACAACCTTGCCTATGTTGAGGATGTGCTGGCGAAAGCGGGGTTAAATACGCTTTCCTGTGTAAAAGAACCGATGTACGTCCGTAATGGGAAGCCAGTGATCTTGGCGTTATATGTTTGCGAACGGCCGGTTTCGAACTGACTTTTCTGTCTAACTTCTCCTGTCAGGATTGTTTACTGTGGCGATGCCAGGCGCATCGCCACTTTTTTTGTCTAAGTCCACGGGATCAACTAATGTGCCAACTGTCACGTGTATTAAATTCTGTTGATTGTTGAGAATCCGATTGACGGGCTGTCAGGGGCAGGGTTAGCTTGTCATTGCCGCTAAAACGGCGGTGAATTGACATGCTGCAGGATGCAGCCGTTTAGGGAGTCAAGAATATGCCCACTTCCGTTAATACCAATCTCTCCGCTCTCATCGCCGCCCGCGTGCTGGGTGGGGCTCAGGATGCGCTGGACCGCGTGCAGAAGAAGGTCAGCACCGGTTACAAGGTTGCTGATGCGTTCGATAACGGTGCGCTGTTCGCGATTGCCCAGAACGTCCGTAACGACGTTGCCGCACTGGGCGCGGTGAACACGCAGCTGGGCGGCGCCCAGGGCCTGCTGTCGGTCGCCAATGCCGGCGGTACCGAAATCTCGAACAAGATGGAAAAGCTGCGTGAAACCCTGGTCGGTCTGTCCAACCAGTCCTACTCGCAGAACTCGGAAACCCGTAATCAGCTGACCGACCAGTATCGTCAGCTGGTCTCTTCGATCCAGAACTACATCCAGTCGTCCGACTACAACGGCACCAACCTGCTGAACACTTCTGGCGCCATCAACGTCCTGCAGGACGTGCTGGGTCAGACCCAGCTGACCATCACCGGTCAGGCGACCACGTTCATCAGCTTGATTTCGAACCTGTCGGTGGCTTCGGCGATCAGCTTGACCAATGCGGCGACCTTCGCGGCCGGTACTTTCGCGTCGATGCTGGCCAACGTGAACAGCGCGCTGAACACCATCGGCGCCCTGAACACCCGCCTGAACGATCAGATCCGCTTCAACAACTCGGTTTCTGATGCGTACAAGGCCGGTCTGTCGTCGCTGATCGACGCCGATCTGTCGATCGAAAGCGCCAACCTGACCTCGCTGCAGATTAAGCAGCAGCTGGCCACCCAGTCGCTGTCGATCGCTAACCAGCGTCCGCAGGTTCTGCTCAGCCTGTTCGGCTAAGCTGCCTGAACACCGTTTGGTGGAAAGAGGGGGACTGCGTCCCCCTCTTTTTCTTTTGGCATTGTGTCTATATATGATAAGTGACATGATTATAACGTGATCATCATCTTGGGAGGCTGCTATGGCTGCCACTGCTATGCAAGGGGTTGCTCTCGCATCACCTGCTGTTCTGCAGGAGGTCAAGAGCAGGTTTGTGAGGTCCACCGCCGCCGCTCCGGCCCAGGCCGTTGATGCGGAAAATGCCCCGCGTACCACATCTGACGTGCCGAAACCCTCCTCGGCTCAAACGAATAGCGGCACTGCGGTTGTCGATGTTACCGATGCACCCGTGTCCGTCAGCCTGAAGGTGGTTCCTGGGTCGATCCGGACCTTTGCGGAATTTGTCTCTGATCGCACACAGGACGTTCTTTATACTATTCCGCCCGGTTACTCCAAGATCTCGCGGGGCGATGTCAGCTACGTCCAGGCCATTCAGGGTTGATCGGTTGTTTGCTGGAAGAGTATTGGTAGGTTGTGATTGCTTCAGGGTGAAAGATGCCTCCCGTTTCGTTCGTCGTACCGACCTATAACCGGGCAGCCCTCCTCTCTGAAGCATTAAACAGTATCGTGAATGGTAATTTTCGCGAAGGCGACGAGATTATCGTTTGCGACGATTGCTCCACTGATGAAACTGTGGCTTTGCTCACGCAGCTCTCTTCTGGGGTGCCATTTCTGAAATTTATTAGACATGAGCAGAACCGGGGTGGTGGTGCCGCTAGGAACTCCGCCGTTCGCCTCGCTAGTCATCGTCTTATTTTTAATCTCGATTCCGATAATGTTCTCCCTCCAAATCTCATCCCTTTTCTGGTTGATTGGGCGCAGAACAATCCGGACTATGACGTTTACTCGCCCTATTCCGCCGTTATGTTTTACGAGCAGTCCGAAGTCGAGCCGCTGATCGGCAGCGTCGAGGCCGGGAAGTCGGTTGCGATGTATCCTCTTGACCGCCATACGTTTCAACTGGCGGATATCTTTACCTGCGACCATACGCCGGGCAATGGGGGGAACTATCTCTACACCCGCCAAAGCTGGGAGCGGGCCGGGGGCTATCCAGAGGAGTTCGGCGCGCTGGATACCTGGTGTTTCGCTGTGGCACAGGCGGCCACCGGCGGGGTTCTGGCCTCGGTGCCAGGGACATACTATTTCCATCGCCTGCATACTGCCGAGCGAGCCAAATCCTATTATTCAGAGTATATCGAGCGCACCAACGCCTCGCGGGAGGCAAGGGTTTTTCTAGAGCGGTACCGCGACCGGTTCACCGACGAATTCTGGACCTATATCACCGAGACTGATCCCGACGGGTGGTATTTGAGGCGCAAATCCTGCCCGATCGCGTCGATCACCCGCTGACATAACCTGACCAGCCGAATCCGATCAGACGAAGAAGCTGCGCACCCCGTGGATCACCCGGTCCACCTGCCCGTCGGTTAGTTCGGGATACATGGGCAGGGTCAGGATTTCGTCCACGATCCGCTCTACCACCGGCAGGGACAGACCGGCAAACCGCTCTGCATAGGCAGGCTGGCGATGGGCCGGCACCGGATAGTGGATGCCGGCATGGATGTTCTGCAGGGCCAGATGGGCCTTCAGCGCCTCCCGGTCCTTCAGGCGAATGACGAACAGGTGATAGGACGGCTCGCACTCCTCCGCCTTGGGCGGCAGAACCAGCGGCAGATCGGCAAACCCGTCGCGGTAACGCTGTGCGATGTCGCGCCGCCGGGCGGTGGTGTCATCCAGATGGCGCAGTTTGACCCGCAGAATGGCGGCCTGAAGTTCGTCCAGGCGGGAATTCATGCCGGGGATCAGCGCCAGCTGCCGGTCGCGCCAGCCATATTGGCGCAGCATCCGCATCCGGTCCGCCAGCGCGGGGTCGCTGGTGACCACAATCCCACCATCGCCAATCGCGCCCAGATTCTTGGTCGGATACAGGCTGAAGCAGCCGATCCGGCCGATGGTGCCAACCTGACGCCCGCGCCACAGCGCGGCGTGGGCCTGGGCGCAGTCTTCCACCAGGGCCAGGTTATGCTCCTCCGCAATGGCCTGCAGGGCGCCCAGATCCGCCGGGTGGCCATAAAGGTGAACCGACAGAATCACCTTTGTGCGCGGCGTGACCGCCTTGGCCACGGCAATCGGGTCCAGGCAATAGCGGTCGGCGGAGATATCGGCGAGCACCGGGGTGGCGCCGGTCAATTCCACGGCGGCGATGGTGGCGATGGCCGTGTGCGGGGTGGTAATCACCTCATCCCCCGGCCCGATGCCCAGCGCCTTCAGCGCGATCACGATGGCATCGGTGCCATTGGCGACGCCGATGCCATGCGCTGCCCCGGTATAGGCGGCGAATTCCGCTTCGAACGCACGCACCTGATCGCCCAGAATGTAGGTATTGCCATCCAGCACGGTCTGGATCGCGGCGTCGATTTCCGCCCGCATGGCCTGATACTGCGCGCTGGGCCGGGCAAAATAAAGCGGCTCGGCCATTTGGTCGGTGGCGGCGCTCTTATTAGCGGTGTGATCGTTGGCGGGCGGCTGCAACGCGGCGGCGGGCATCTGGGTCATGGTCGGTCCCGAACACAAAGGATCTAGACCGTAACCCTCTGCCGCTCTGGGGCAAAGGTAAACTTAAACTTCGGTAATCCCCGGACGATCCCTTTGAAGCGGGCGTCCCGGCCGTGCTAGGCAAGGGGCATGTCACTGTTGTTCGATCTGCCGCTTTACGTGCTGTATGCCCTGCTGGGCACGGGGGCGGCGTCGCTGGTCAAGCTGGCGCTGGCGCACCTGGCTCCCGATGCCGCTGGGCGCCGCGATTGGTTGCGGGCGGGTTTTGCCTTTGTCGGCGGCTGCGCCAGCCTGGCGGGCAATCTGGGGCTGCTGGTTTATCTGCTGGCGCGGGCCGATATGTCGGTCATGGCGCCGGTGGCGATTGCCACCAATCTGCTGGTGGCGGCGGTTCTGGCGCGGCTGATGTTCCGCGAGCGGTTCAATGCCTGGAAACTGGCCGGGTTCGGCTGCCTAGCGGTCGGCATGATCGCGGTCACGCTGGGCTAGGCTGGGCTAGGCGAGGGGGGAAGGGCGATGCCGCGCTGGGCTGTCGACTGGTTTTTGTATCTGGGATGCGCCGGGCTGACCACATTCGGCCTGATCGGCATCAAGCGCGTGGCGGGCCATCCGGCCTTCGAGCCTGCGCTCTGGCTGGCCGATCCCTTGGCCGATCCCCTAACCAACCTGCTGGCCCATCTGCCGCTGCTGGCCGGTCTGGCTGGCTTTATCCTGGTCTATATTCTGGGGCTGGGCCTGTGGGCGGTTGCCATGGGGCGGAACGAGCTTTCGGTCGCCTATCCGATCGGCATCAGCCTGTCCCTGGTCAGTTCAACCCTGGGGGCGGTGCTGGCCCTGGGCGAAAGCGTCTCCATGGTGAAAATCGGCGGCATTATCGCCATTATGGTGGGGGCGGTCTGCCTGACCCGCGCCCAGTCGAAGCCTGAAGGAACCTGATCTCGTGTCTCACCCCGCCGTCCCCGACCGCCTTGTGCTGCGCCGCCCCGATGATTGGCATGTGCATCTGCGTGATGGCGCCATGCTGCACACGGTTCTGCCCTATACCGCCCGGTCGTTTGCGCGGGCCATCGTCATGCCCAATCTGGTGCCGCCGATCACCACGGTGGCCGCTGCCGAGGCTTATCGGGCGCGGATTATTGCCGCAGTGCCCGCCGGGCTGCGCTTCACTCCCTTGATGGTCGCCTATCTGACCGACGATATCGATGCGGCAGAGATTGCTACCGGGTTCCGCGACGGCGTGTGGGTGGCTGCCAAGCTCTATCCCGCCCGGGCCACCACCAACAGCCATTTCGGCGTGACCGATATTGCCCGCATCATGCCGGTGCTGGAACGCATGGCCGCTATCGGCATGCCGCTGCTGGTCCATGGCGAGGTAACGGATACCGAGGTCGATATTTTCGACCGGGAGAAGGCGTTTGTTGATGGGATCCTGGCCCCGCTGCACGCGCGCCTGCCCGAGCTGAAGATCGTGTTCGAGCATATCACCACCCGGCAGGCGGTGGAGTTCGTGCGGGCCAGCCCGCGCAATCTGGCCGCCACCATCACTGCGCATCACCTGATGATCAACCGCAACGCCATGTTCGATGGCGGCATCCGTCCGCATTTCTATTGCTTGCCGGTCGCCAAGCGGGAGGAGCACCGGCTGGCCCTGCGCGCGGCGGCGGTCAGTGGCGATGCGCGGTTTTTCCTGGGTACTGACAGCGCGCCCCATCGCACCATCGACAAGGAAAGCGCCTGCGGCTGTGCCGGGCTGTTCACTGCCCCGGCCGCCCTGTCGGCCTATGCCCAGGTGTTCGAGGAGGAGGGTGCGCTGGATCGGTTGGAGGCCTTCGCCTCGCTGAACGGCCCCGCCTTCTATGGCCTGCCGGTCAATGAGGAGCGGATCGCCCTGGTCCGCCAGGGGCGTCTGGCGGCGGAGGCGGTGCCGGACCGCATCGCCGTCGCCGGGGAAGCGGCGGAGATCCTGCCGTTCCTGGCCGCCCAGCCGCTGCGCTGGTGCCAAACCCCTGCCGAGTAACCTGCCCCAACCGGAAAGGACGCCTGCCATGCCGTTCCGTCTGCAACAGCAGCTTGCCGCCGGGGCCACCAGCGCCCAGGAGCTGCTGCGCCAGGCCCTGGCCCGGATCGACGATCCGGCGGGAGAGGGCGCGCGCACCTATACCCGCCTGTGGCGGGAGGCTGCTGCGATTGCCGCCGAAACCAGCGACCGGCTGCGCGCCCATGGCATCGTGCCGTCGCCCCTGGCCGGGGTGCCGATATCGATCAAGGACCTGTTCGATGTCGCGGGGGAGCCGACGCTGGCCGGGTCCATCGTGCTGAACGACGCTCCGCCCGCCACCCAGGATGCGGCCCTCGTCGCCCGGCCGCGGGCGGC
>CAYRWZ010000019.1:26975-33010 GCA_964428065.1 uncultured Comamonadaceae bacterium
ACATGACCGAATTCGCCTTCAGCGGGGTGGGCTGGAACCCCCATTACGACACGCCCGCCAATCCGTTCGACCGGGCGATGCGGCGGATTCCCGGCGGCTCCAGTTCCGGGGCGGCGGTGTCGGTGGCCGATGACATGGCGGTGGCCGCCATCGGCACCGATACGGGCGGATCGGTGCGGATCCCTGCCGCCCTGTGCGGCCTGGTCGGGTTCAAGCCGACCGCGCGACGGGTGCCGCTAGACGGGTGCCTGCCGCTGTCGCCGTCGCTCGATTCGATTGGGCCGCTGGCCCGGTCGGTCGATATGTGCACCGTGGTCGATGCGGTGCTGTCGGGCGACACTGCGCCCCTCCCGTCTCGTCCGCCGCTGCGCGGGCGGCGGCTGCTGGTGCCGACCAATTATGTGATCGACGGGATGGAGCCTGCGGTTGCCGACGCCTATGGCCGCGCGCTGGACCGGCTGGCCAAGGCCGGGGCGATCCTGACCGAAGCGGCGGTGCCGGAACTGGCCGACCTGCCCGGCATCAACGCCAAGGGCGGCTTTTCCGCGCCGGAGGCGCTGGCCTGGCACCGCGATCTGCTGCTGGCCAAGGGCGATGCCTATGACCGGCGGGTGCGGGCGCGGATGGAACGCGCACTTGGCATGACGGCGGTCGATTACATCGATCTGCTGCGCCGGCGGCGGGAGGTCCAGCAGGCAGTCGCGCGCCAGCTCCAGCCCTTCGATGCGCTGGTCATGCCGACCGTGCCGATCGTGGCGCCGCCGATTGCGGCGATTGCCGAGGATGATGCCGAATTCACCCGCGTCAATTTGTTGCTGCTGCGCAATCCGTCCGTGGTCAATTTCCTGGATGGTTGTGCGCTCACGCTGCCCTGCCACCGGCCCGGCGAAGCGCCGGTTGGGCTGTCCCTGGTCGGCCTGGCGATGCAGGATCGCGCGATCCTGGGCCTGGGCCGGGCGGTCGAATCGGCCCTGGTTGCAGTTTAGGGCGGCGGCCATGCCCCCCGGTCCGCTCGGCCGGTTCGGCCAGGTCCTGCAAACCGCACTGGTGAGGCCGCTCAGCACCGGGCTGGGTTTCATGGGGCGCCACGCCTCGCGCGCGCTGGCCGTCGGAGTGACGCTGGGGCTGCTGGTGCCCAGCTTGGCCGCCATGCTGCGCCCGTGGCTCGATCTGCTGATTTTTGCCCTGACCACCGCTACCCTGATGCGGATCGACTGGGCCGCCGTGCGGACGACTCTGGGGCGGCCTGCCCTGCTGGCCATTCTGATCGGGTGGAGCCTGATCGTCAGCCCACTGCTGGTGATTTTGGTCTTTGCCGGGTTCGATGCCCTTGGGATTGGCCTGCCGCCAGGGTTGCAGGCGGCGGTGATCCTGATGGCGGCGGCCCCGCCGATCACGTCGGCCGCCGTGCTGGCGACCCTGCTGCGGCTGGATGCGGCGCTGGCGTTGGTGGTTTCCGTCCTATCAACCCTGCTGGTGCCGCTGACCCTGCCTCTGATCCTGCCGCTGGTGGCGCTGCATGGGCTGGGCGTGAGCATCGATCTGTCGGCGGTGCAGATTTTTGTGCGTCTGGCAGTGATTGTCGGCGGTGCGGCCGCCGTGTCGCTGACCATTCGCCGCCTGGCCGGGCCGGCACGGATCGACGCCGCCGCCCCGCAGATCAGTGGCGCGGCAGTGGGGTTGATGCTGCTGTTCGCCATCGGCATCATGGACGGGGTGACCGCGATCGCCCTGGCCGATCCTGGGACCGTGGCGCTGTATACGGCGGTGTCCTTCGCCGCCAATCTGGCGCTACAGGCGGTGGGGGCGCTGTTGTTCTGGCATCTGGGGCCGGCGCGGGCGCTGACCATCGGCATCCTGACCGGGAATTGCAATATGGGGCTGGTCTGGGCCGGGCTTGGCCCGACCGCGCCGTTCGAGATCACCCTCTATTTCGCGGTGGCGCAGTTGCCGATGTATATGCTGCCGGCGCTGCTGACGCCGATTGTCCGGCGTCTCAACCGCTAGGTCTATTCCCCGACCAGCCAGTCGATCCGGGTTTCGGCCTCCGGCAGATCGAGGGCGCGCGCCAGATCGGCCCCGATGGCCGCCAGGGCATCCTCGCTCTGCCAGGGCGGGTTGATCAGGATCAGCCCGCTGCCCCGGAACCGGTCTTCCACCGCATCCGGCTGGCGCGGTTCGGCGTGGAATTCCGCTGCCAGAATCCGCCGGATACCACTGCCGGCCAGCGCTTCGCGGAAGCGGGCGACGGCAGCATCGTTCTTGATCGGATACCACAGAAGATAGACCCCGCTCGGCCAGCGGCGATGCGCCTCTGCAATCTTTTCGACCAGGGTGGGAAACTCGTCGGGCCGCTCGAACGGCGGGTCGATCAGCACCAGGCCGCGCTTTTCCTTCGGCGGCAGCAGGGCCTTCAGCGCCTCATAGCCATCGCGGTGATGGACAGCAACCGCGCCATCGCCCCGGAACAGCTGTTTCAGCTGGGCGGCATCCTCTGGGTGCAATTCGCACAGGGCCAGCCGGTCCTGCGGGCGTTGCACCAGCCGCGCCAGCAGCGGCGATCCGGGATAGATCACCCCGTCCGTCAGCCCGGCGCTGGCGCATGCCACCAGATGCAGCAGGCGGTCCAGGGCCGGATGAAGTGCGGCATCGGGGGTCCGGGCGCGATAGGCGATCAGCGCGCCGATCCCGCGCTCGAACTCGCCGGTCTTGCGCGCCTCTGCGGCCGAAAGGTCATACCGGCCGATGCCGGCATGGGTATCCAGCACAGCCAGCGCGCCGGGCTTGGCGTGCAGCCGGTCCAGCACAGCCAGCAGCGCGGCGTGCTTGAACAGATCGGCGATGTTTCCGGCGTGATAGATATGGCGATAATTCATCGCGCGATGGATAGTCTGCCAAGGCCGCTCAAGGCAATCGCAATCGCATCAGAAAGGACAGACCCATGACCGCCTATCCGCAAGACCCGGTCGAACGCCAGCTGGACGCCTATAATCGGCGCGATCTCGAAGGGTTCCTGTCGGCCTATACGCCGGATGTGGAAATGTACGGCATGCCGTCCGGCACCCTGCTAATGAAGGGGCACGAGGGCGCGCGGCCCTATTACGGGCCGATGTTCGCCAACTATACCCAGCTGCACTGCGAAATTCTGCACCGCATCCGCGATGGCAACATGGTGATCGACCATGAACGGCTGCACCATCACCCGCGCGGAAATGGATTTGAGGCCGTGGCGATCTATCAGATCACCGACGGCCTCATTTCCCGTGTCTGGTTCCTGAACCGCTGAGGCGGCGCAGGAACCAGTCATATGGCCCCCTTAGCCGACTGAGAACCAGTCGGCGCTAAGCTGCGTGCGGCTCCAGCCCTTGAGGGTGATCGAGCCGCCGGCCGAACCGAAGCTCAACACCGCGTTGCCGGCTGCATCGCTGGATGCAATCGACACCAGCGCACGGGCGGTTTCGAACACCCCGCCGCCGACGAAGATCCGATCCCCGGCCAGTGGGTTGAAATCTTCCACCACGTTGTTGCCGGCTTCGGCAGAGAACACCATGAAGTCGGCGCCCTGGCCGCTGAAGATGGTGTCGTTGCCGACGCCGTCCTGGATAGTGTCGTTGCCCAGACCGGCGCGGATGGTATCGTGGCCGTTGCCGCCGAACAGCAGGTCATTGCCCTGACCGCCGAAGATGGTATCGGCCTGCTTGCCGCCATAGATGGTGTCGTTGCCCAGCGAGCCGTACAGCTGGTCCAGACCGTCATTGCCGAAAATCAGGTCATTGTCCTGATTGCCGAAAATGGTGTCATTGCCGAAGCCGCCGGTCAGCTGATCGTTGCCTTCGTTACCATAGATGGCATCATCACCGTCGCCGCCATCGGCGGTATCGTTGCCCAGGCCAAGGCTGATGGCATCGTCGGCGGCACCGAGCGAAATCGTATCGTTGCCCGGGGTGCCGCTGCCGCCGCCGCCGGTGTTGCCGCCGGTGCCCGAGAAGCCGCCGAAGCCGCTGCCGCTGCCGTAACCGATGAACACGCGACCATCTTCGCCATCTGCGGTTTCGCGCACTTCATAGCTGAAGCGGTTGGCGGCGAAACCGGTGCCGATATTGATCTGGATGGTCTGCTTGGCGGCACCTTCGGTCATCGTCACTTCAAGATAACCGGTCAGTGCATTGTAGTTCAGGGCGGTGACTTCCTGGGCCTTGCCATAGGCGATAACGATGCTGTCATTGCCGGTGTTGAAATCCAGCACCCGGTCCAGCGCGCCGGCATCGGCATACTCGAAGACGAAATAATCAGCGCCTGCACCGCCGACCAGCACGTCCACGCCTGCGCCGCCGAACAACATGTCGTTGCCCTCGTGGGCGTTCAGCGTATCGTTGCCGGCATTGCCCATCAGGGTATCATTGCCTTCGTTGCCGAAAGCGAAGTCGGCACCGGCGCCAAAGACCACCAGATCGTTACCGGCCGCTGCGGTCACGACATCCGCGCCAGCCCCATCATTACTGAAAAACACATCGTCGGCCGCGCCGAACAGGGCGCGCGTGGCCTGGCCCGATGCGCCAGTTTCCCGAACCAGCAAGCCGATGGAGGAGGTGGAGGTGCTGAGATCGATGACGTTCCGATCCCCTGCCACTTCCATGACCAGGCCATTGACGTTGCGCGGGACAACCAGAATATTCTCGTCGTAAACTTCCAGGGCAACTGAACGGTAGTTGCGCGACATGAACTCGGTATTGAAATACCAGTTCTGAACCGGAATATCCGTGATCAGAGTGCCAATCCCGGTGAAGTTCGGGTTGCTGAAATAAGCCTGTTCGGTCGAGGTGTATCGAACAATATTATTTTCGCCAACCGTGTCGGTGATCGAATCCGTCGCCGTCAGGTTGCCGGCACCCGAAATTATATATTCGTCGGCAACACCAGCGGTGCCCGCGAACTGATCGGTACCAGTCGTAAATCGAAATGTAGCCATGATGTTTTCTCCAGAAAAAAGTCTGAAGAAGTTAATATATGGTTAACTTGACATCAAGTATGAGTAAATATATTCTTTTGAAATTGCTGGTTGATAGATCTTCGCGCGAGAAATTTCGGCGCGGCTAAAATAGCAAATTTCTAATTTCATTAATACTAGAGTGTTTCAGGAATTAAGTTCAACCTCATATTGTTCGGCCAGTGCAAGCCAGGTTGCTTCGGCCGCATCCAGGCGCGCGGCCAGATCGGCCTGCTCCCGCAGCAGGCGGTTCAGGGTGTCCTTGGGGCCGTCATAGACCTTGGGATCGGCCAGGGCGGCATCGGCGCGCTGCTTCTGTTCGGTCAGCTTGGCAACATCGGCCTCTGCCGCCTGAAGCTTGCGGCGCAGGGGGGCGAGGGCAGCACGCTGATCGGCGGCGGCGCGGCGCTGGTCCTTGCGCTGGTCGGATTTCTGGTCAGCCCGGTCGGCCGATTTGACCTCGGCACCGCCGCCTTTTTCCCGGCTGGCTTCGGCCTGCCCGGCCAGAACCTGCTGGCGATACTGTTCGACATCGCCGTCATAGGGGCGGGCACCGCCCTTGGCGACCAGCCACAGGCTATCCGCCACCATCGATACCAGATGCCGGTCATGGCTGACCAGGATGACGGCGCCCTTGAACCCGGCCAGCGCCTCCACCAGCGCGTCGCGCGCGTCGATATCCAGATGGTTCGTCGGCTCGTCCAGGATCAGCAGATGGGGGGCGTCATGGGTGGTCAGCGCCAGGGTCAGCCGGGCTTTTTCACCGCCGGAAAGCTGGCCGATCCGGGTTTCCGCCTTGCTTTGCACCAGGCCAAAGCCGCCCAGCTTGGCCCGCACCTGATCGACCTTGGCCCCCGGCATCAGGCGCGCCATGGCGTCGATCGGGGTTTCGGTCAGGGTCAGATCGTCCACCTGATGCTGGGCGAAATAGCCGACGCGCAGCTTGCCGCCCGCAGCCCGGTGCCCGCCCAGCAGGGGCAGCTTGCCAGCAATCGTGCGCGCCAGGGTGGTCTTGCCATTGCCGTTGGCCCCCAGCAGGGCGATCCTG
>CAYRWZ010000019.1:33038-36123 GCA_964428065.1 uncultured Comamonadaceae bacterium
CGGCGCAGCACCGGCTGGTCGGGATCATAGCCGACAATGGCATCGTCCAGCGTGATCAGCGGCGGGGGCATTTCCTCAGGGTCGGGAAAGCGGAAGGTGGCCTCCGGGTCGCGGGCAATGGCGGCAATCGGCTCCATCCGCTCCAGCGCCTTGATCCGGCTTTGCGCCTGCTTGGCCTTCGACGCCTTGTAGCGGAACCGGTCGACAAAGGATTGCATATGGGCGCGCACGGCTTCCTGCTTGCGGATCGCCGCTTCGGTCAGGGCGATCTTGGCCTGCCGGACTCGCTCGAACGTGTCGTAATCGCCGGTATAATAGGTCAGCCGTTCCTGCTCCACATGCAGGATGCCGGTCACGACGGAATTGAGGAAGTCGCGCTCGTGGCTGACCAGAATCATGGTTTTCGGATAGCTGCGCAAAAACCCTTCCAGCCACAGCGCGGCTTCGAAATCCAGATGGTTGGTCGGCTCGTCCAGCAGCAGCACATCCGGTTCGGCGAACAGGGCCGCCGCCAGGGCAACGCGCATGCGCCAGCCGCCGGAATAGCTGCCCATCGGCCGCTGCTGCATTGCATGGTCGAAACCAAGGCCGTTGAGGATGATGGCGGCGCGCGCCGGGGCGGCATGGGCGCCAATATCGTTCAGCCGGGCCTGGATTTCGCCGATGCGCACCGGGTCTGTGGCGGTTTCCGCTTCGGCCAGCAGGGCGGCGCGCTCCGTATCGGCGGCCAGCACCAGATCGATCGGCAGGCGGTCGCCGCCCTCCACCTCCTGCGCGACGGTGCCGATGCGGCAGCCGCGCGGCAGGGCGATCCGGCCCTGATCGGGTTCGTACTGGCCCAGCAGCAGCTTCAGCAGGGTGGATTTGCCCGTACCGTTGCGGCCGACCAGGCCGACCCGGTGGCCCTCGGGAATCCGCGCCAATGCGCCTTCGAAAATGCTGCGGCCGCCGAAGCGGAAGGTCAGGTCTGAAATCTCGATCATGGCGGGCAACGGAACGCCAGCCGCGTCCGTTTGTAAAGCGCCGATTGCGCCGGGTTACTTTTGCAGAATGGCCGATAGTTCGCGCAGCTGGGTGCGGGCGCGCAGCAGATAGAAACCCTGCACCGCCAGATGATTGGCCAGGAACAGGCCGTCGGTCGAACCGTTCATGATCAGCAGCGGATCCAGAATGGCCGATTCATGCAGGCTTTCCAGCATCTGCGCCCAGGCGCCATGGGCCTCCCGTTCGCGCAGCAGCTGGGAATAATCCAGGCCCAGTTCGCGCAGAATCAGGTAATAGGCATAGAGCTTGCCCTTGACGTTGTAGAACACGTTATCGGCGCGGGTATCGACGAAGCTGGCGCGGCCTTCGATGATCTGCCGGTCGATGATGGCGGAGGCAGAGCCGAGGTCCGCCGCCACCCGGTCAAGCAGGGAGATCAGATTGTCTGCCCGCCGTTCGAACACCGCCTGCCCGTTGGCGAGGCGCTGGTTGTAGGCCTGCAGCGCCTTGACCGCCGCCGCATACTGGGTTTCCGACGATGCGGTGGGCGCCCAGGACACCGACAGATCGAACAGCCAGACCGTGCCGGGGTATTTCAGCAGTCCGGCGGCTTTCTCCAGATCCGGGTCGGCCTGGCTGCTGCCGCGGGTGCGGCCGATCTGGTCGGTCATCTCCACGGCGAAGCGCGCGGCGGCGGCAACGATGCCCTGCTGATATTCCGGCATATTGTCCAGCGCCGCGCCGGGCAGGAAGAACGGATCGTTGGCCCGCCAGCCATTCTGATGGATTTCCCGGTCCACCAGCGCGGCGGTGATGGCAACGGCGCGGCTGCCACCCTGGGGTGCATTGGCGGGGGTGAAGGTGGTGTCGTCGTCGATCTTGTGCAGGATCGCCATGCCCAGCGGATAATAGACCAGGGCGATAATCGCCAGTGCGATGGCGGCGACCCCGATCACCCGGCCCGTCAACAGTCCGCGCAAACCCGACAGAACCCGTGCGCGCAAGGTTGGCTTCTCAAAATCAAACTGGGCCATTCCGCTTTCCGCTTGTGCATTTGTTTTGCTTACTCAACCACACACAGTATGTGGCCGTCGATGAGACAAACTGCAATGCAACAATGTCAATTCGGCGGCGGGGGTGGCGCGGCTAGACTGCGACAATGATGGAAAAGCCCTCCTCCTCGTTCCCGCTGATATCCGGCTTTGGCCCGGCGGGCGAAAGCGCCCTGATCACCGGCATCGCCGCCGCCGCCATGCTGGCGGCCGCGACCGGCTGGCAAGGGTTCTGGAGCCTGGCGGCGCTGATGTTCCTGGCCTATCTGGCGCTGCTGCTGCCCCGGTTGCAGCGGCGCGAACTGCCCCTGCTGCTGGGCGCGTTGATCAGTGCCGGGGCAGTTCTGTGGCTGCATGATGCGCCGTTTCAGGTGCTGCGCCGGTCGCTGGAAACCGGCGTTTCCTTCGGGGCGCTGTTGCTGGCCCTGGGGTTTCTGGGCGCGCCCGCCTCGGTTTCGGCGCTGGTCCGGCATTGCGGCGAATATCTGATCCATCAGGGGCCAGGGCGGCGCTATCTGGCCCTGTCCGGCGGGGCGCATCTGTTCGGCGTGGTGCTGAACCTGGGCACGCTGATGCTGCTGGGCGGCATGGTGGCGCGCAGCAACACGCTGGCCGCCGCCGGCGGTGACCCGGAGGTGGTGGAAATCCGCAGCCGCCGCATGGGCCTGGCCCTGCTGCGCGGGCTGGCCGCCAATTCCCTGTGGGCGCCGACCACGGTGACCGTCGCCGTCTGCCTGACCCTCTTGCCGCAGGTGCCCTGGCTGACCTATCTGCCGATCGGGCTGGCCCTGGCGGCGGCCTATATGACGGTGGGGTTCGTGCTCGACCGGATGGAGCATAGCCAGCGCGTGCGCTTCCGCGCCCAGGTGGAGCCGTCGCGCTTCACCGCGCAACAGGTGCTGCTGCCGATGATCGGGCTGGTGCTGGGGGTGCTGCTGCTGATCGCGGCCGGGCGGCTGGCCTTTGGCTGGGGGCTGAACCAGGCGGTCACTTTGGCCGTGCCGGTGTTCGCCATCGCCTGGCTGATCTGGCAAGGCAAGGCGCGCGGC
>CAYRWZ010000020.1:0-9107 GCA_964428065.1 uncultured Comamonadaceae bacterium
CCGCGAGGGCCCTCTTGGCCGCCGGCCGGCGGACGCGCGCCCCACCGGGCCGGCGACCGCCACCCGTCGCAGCCGTGCAGTCGCGCCGGAGAGTAGCGATACAGCGCGGCGGGGCAAGCCCCAATGCGCGGCAAGAAAGCGGATCAGGGCTGCATTTGCTGCACCCTCGACCGGTGGGGCATCGACGCGGATGGCCAGATAGGGGCGCCCGTCGGCATCGCGGCCCAAACCGTCGATCCGGTCACGATCCGCGCGCGGCGTCAGCCGGACCGTCAGCACCAGCCGGTCGCCGGCCTGCCGCAGCGGCAGATCGGCCCCACTCCCCCGGCTGCTCACAAATATTCGAACAGCAGATTGCGCAGGAAGATCAGGCCCAGGATCAGCAGCACGGGCGAGATATCGATCCCGCCCAGATTGGGCAGCACCCGGCGGATCGGCCGCAGCGCGGGCTCGGTGATCCGGTGCAGGAACTCGCCGATGGCATAGACCACCTGGTTGCGGGTGTTCACCACATTGAAGGCAACCAGCCAGCTGAGAATCGCCTGGGCGATCAACAGCCAGATATAAATTTGGATGACCGTGGCGATCAGAACTTTTAGCGATTCCATGGGCCTGTCCGCAATCCTCTGGCTGCAATCGGTGCCTTGAAGCTAGCGATGCCCGGCCCAACCTTCAAGGCTGCAGGGGCGAAAGCGCCCGAAAAGCGCCCGAAATCCGCCCCGAAATCCACCAGCGGCATCGGAGAATCGGGTCGCATTCGGTTTCCCTTGACGTTGCACTGCAAAAAGCGGATAGTCCGGCCTTCGTTCCTGCCCGGCACTCGCGCAGCACGCCCTGCAAACCATCGATGCAAATGATCGACCCGGTTTGGCCTTGATCGGGCGCACCCATTGCCGGGATTTTTCCCAGGACTTTGTCTGATCATTCCCTGAAGCGCGACGGGGGACGGTTCCCCTTTCGCAGGGGCCGTCGCCATTCCTGTATGGTCGCGGCCCTGTCAGGATTTTATTGTGACCGACGTTACGTTTGCCGCCTTTCCCCTTCCCGAAGCCATCCAGCGCGCCCTGGCAACCGCCGGGCTGGTAACGCCGACGCCGATCCAGGCCGAAGCGATTCCCGCCGCCTGCGACGGCCGCGACGTGCTGGGCATCGCCCAGACCGGCACCGGCAAGACGGCCGCCTTCGTGCTGCCCCTGCTGCATCGTCTGGCCGCCGACAAGCAGCGCGCCCGCCCGCAATCGGCGCGCGCCCTGATCTTGGCCCCGACCCGCGAACTGGCCCACCAGATCATCGATGCCGCACGGCTGTTCGGGCGCGGCCTCAACCTGCGCTTCGCGCTGGTCTATGGCGGCGTGCCGATCCGCAAGCAGATCGACATGCTGCATGGCGGGGTCGATGTGCTGGTTGCCACCCCGGGCCGCCTGATGGACCTGATGTCGATCGGCCGCGCCAAGCTGGACGATGTGGGCGTTCTGGTGCTGGACGAGGCCGACCGGATGCTCGATATGGGCTTCGTCAAGGATGTGCGTAAAATCGCCAGCCTGACCCGCAAGGACCGCCAGACCCTGCTGTTTTCCGCCACCATGCCGGAGGCGATCGACAGCCTGGCGCGCGACCTGCTGAACAATCCGGTGACGATCCAGATCGCCCCGCAGGAAGTGACCGTGGACCGGATCGACCAGCGCGTTATCCATGTGGCCGCGATCAACAAGCGCGCTCTGCTGCTGGAACTGCTGCAGGATGCGGCGATGGACCGGGTGGTGGTGTTCACCCGCACCAAGCGCAGCGCCGACCGCCTGGCCGAACAGCTGGAAAAGGCCGGGGTTTCGGTCGATTCGATCCATGGTGACAAGACCCAGGGCGCCCGTCATCGCGCGCTGGACAATTTCAAGAAAGGCCGCGCCCGCCTGCTGGTGGCGACCGATGTCGCCGCACGCGGTATCGATGTCACCGGCGTCAGCCATGTGGTCAATTTCGATATGCCGGTGGAAAGCGAAAGCTATGTCCATCGCATTGGCCGCACCGCCCGCGGCGGTGGGTCAGGCATTGCGGTTTCCTTCTGTGATCCGGTCGAACGGGGTGCGCTGCGGGCCATCGAACGCCTGATCGGCAAGCCGGTTCCGGTGGTGATGGAAGGGCATGAGCTGGTTCTGCCGACCCCGGCGCCCCGCCGCGGCCGGGCAGAGGATGGCGAAGCGCTGGCCCATGTTGGCGGCCGTGGTGGCAAGTTCGGCGCCAACAAGCCGCGCGCCGCCGGCCGTCCGCAGCAGCGGACTGGTCAGCGCCCCGCCGGGTCCGCCTCTGGCAAATCGGACGGGTTCCGGGGGGACGGGTTCAAGTCTGACGGTTTCAAGTCTGACGGTTTCGTGGGCCCGCGCGGCGGCGCCACCCGGCCCGACGCGGCCAAGCGCGCTGACGGCAAGCGGTTTGACGGGAATCGCTCTGAGGGCAAGCGTTTTGACGGCAACCGTCCAGAAGGCAAGCGCCCGGAAGGCAAGCGATTTGAGGGCGGGTCCGCCGATGGCGGTAAGCCGTTCGGTCCCCGCCGGGTCGCCGGCGCCAACCGGGGCGATGCTGCCCCGAAGCGCCGCAGCCAGGGTCGCTAAGACTGAAGTCGGAACACCCGGTCAGCCGAACAAAGCGGCGACCGGGTCTTCGGCCGGGCCGCTGAACTGGGCGGCATAGGCGATAGCGTCGGCCAGCGGCATCGCCTTGGCATAGTGCCAGCCTTGCGCGAATTCATACCCCATTTCGCGCAGGGCCTGGGCCTGCTCCTCCGTCTCCACCCCTTCGACGACAACGGCGATCCCCAGGTTCTGGCCGATCAGGTGAACCGAATCCAGCACTGTGCGTGCCTGCGCCGTTTCAGCGCCATGGGCCTTGGAGATCGAGGCCATGAAGCTGCGATCCAGCTTGAATTCGTCAAACCGGGCATGCAGCAGCTGGAACAGGTTGGACGAACCGCGCCCGAAATCATCCACCGACAGCCGGATGCCCTGATCCGCCAGAGTGCGTAGCCGGTCGCCGATATCGCCGCGCTCCACCCCGTTTTCCGAGATTTCCAGCACCACATGGTCCGGGCCGATGCCGTGGCGGGCCAACAGCCGTTCCAGATCATCGACAAAAGCGGGGTCGGCAATGGTCAGGCGCGAAATATTGACTGCCAGGCACGGGGCGCTTGCCCCCAGCTGCGCCTTCCATTCCGCCTGCGCAGCCAGGGCCTGATCCAGAATGAACCGATCCAGATCGGGCGCCAGGCGCATCTGTTCGGCCAGCGGGATGAAATCGTCCGGCGATACCGGCTTGCCATCGCAGGCCCAGCGGGCCAGCGCCTCGAACGACCGTACCCGCCCGGTCGCCAGTTCGACAATCGGCTGATACATCAATTCGATGCGCCGTTCGGCGATCGCACTCGGCAATTCGATCTGCAGGCGGTGCAGCCAGGAGATCCCCGCGGCCAGATCGGCACTGTGGCTGCGGATCGCCCCGGCGCCTTCGCGCTTGGCCTGATAATAGGCCATATCGGCATAGGAATAGATCAGCTCCGCCGGGTCGCCACCCTGACGGGCCAGATGCATCCGCAAATCGCGGTCGACATGCACGAAGCCGACCGAACTGGAAGCGCGCACCTCGATATCCCCCGACAGCCGGGCCGGCGGCGTGATGCAGCGGACCAGCCGCCCGGCGATCATCGCGGCGATCCCGGCATCGATATTCCGGCACAGCACAACGAACTCGTCGCCGCCGATGCGGGCGACCATATCGCTGTGGGACACCGAACCGCGCAGGCGTTGCGCCACCTCCCGCAGCAATTCGTCCCCCACCGAATGGCCCAGCTGGTCGTTGACCATCTTGAACCCGCGCAGATCCAGCACGAAGAACGCAAACGGGTCGATCCCGGCCAGCGCCTCCGACAGGGCCAGAAACGCGCCTTCCCGGTTGGGCAGGCCGGTCAGCGGATCGGTCAGGGCGCGGGCTTCGGATGCCCGCCGCGCCTCCGCCTCGCGCGAGACATCCACCAGATAGGCGGCGATTTCGGACAGTTCGCCATCGTCCTGGCGCAGGGCGATGCCATGCACCACCACATCGAAAATCCGTGCCGGCTGGGTCTCGGTGGCTGGGCGGACCAGGCGGTGGGGAATGGCGAAGCGCCCCTCCGCATGGGTCAGCAGGGTGGCCACATCGTCCCGCACCCGTTCCAGATCGTCGGGGTGGACGAAGGCCAGCCAGTCATCGAAGCTGCGGTGCCGGCCGATGAAGCTGGGGCCAAGCATGGCGCGCCAGACACCGTCATAGCTGGTGGTCGGCGGCGAATGCCGGGCGTCATGGAACATGCGCCCGACCACGTCGATCATGGCGAACAGGTCTTCCCGCTCGACCCGCGCTTTCAGGCTGTCTCTCTCGGCCTCAAGCTGCGCAAGCTGTTCCAGAATCAATGCGGTTCCACCAGCAGTGGGCAGGGCGGACGACAGCAAGGCTTCTGCGGGGCGGTGGCTCACGGGATTTCGTGCGGCTCCGATGCAATTCGGACAGGTCCGATACCTGCCCAATGTTCAGCATCCGCGATAAATCTGAAGAAAGTCTTGCGTACAGGGGTAGTCAGCGGGGGCAAATGGGCCAGAGAGGTTAACGCCGGCTTTCGGCCTGTTCCTTTACTCGCCGCCCTGCTCGTTATCCCAGCCGCCGCCGCTTGCATCACCGGGAAACACAAAAAACCCGCTGGCGAACCAGCGGGTTTTGTCTCAGACACCCGAAAAATCAGGCGGCGGCCTTTTCGGCGGCAACCTTGGCCACCAGCTTTTTCAGACGCAGCAGATCGCCGGTCAGATCGTTGGCGCTGGTTGCCTGCAGATAGGCGTCGATACCGCCCATATGTTCGATGGTGCGCAGACCATTGGTGGTCAGGCGCAGGCGCACCGAACGGCCCAGCAGATCGCTGGGCAGCGAGGCAACCTGAAGGTTCGGCAGGAAACGCCGACGAGTCTTGTTGTTGGCATGGCTGACATTGTTGCCAGACTGCACACCCTTGCCGGTGACGGCGCACCGTCTCGCCATGACCGTATCCCCTTATGGCTAGACAAAACTGGATGACCGATACTGCATCGGCCTTGCGGAGCCAGGGTGTATAGGCGGCATGCCGATCAGAGTCAAGCCTCTCGACAGGCCGGATGCGGTCATGCGCCCCTGACGGCGGCGCCAATCGCCGCGCGATAGAAGGCCAGCACATTGCGGGCGGCGGAAATCGGGCTGCGTTGGCCGGCGGCGACCGCCGTTTCCTCCTGCCCCGCCATGGCGGCCAGGCCGGGGGTTGCCTTCAGGTCGGCCAGCAGCGTATCGCCGATTTCGGACCACATGCGCGCCTGCGCCTGATCGGCCCGTCGTTTCGCCCACAGGCCGTGGGTCTGCATGGCACTGCGGAAGCGCCCGATCGTCTCCCAGATCTCCGTCAGGCCCAGCCCATGCAGGGCGGATGCCTTCAGGACCGGCGGGCGCCAGTGGGGCGTGGCGGTGCGCAGCAGGGTCAGCGCCGCGTGATAATCAGCCACCGCCCGCCCGGCGGCCGGGGCCAGATCGCCATCGGCCTTGTTGACCACGATCAGGTCCGCCAGTTCGACGATGCCCTTCTTGATCCCTTGCAGATCATCCCCGCCGCCCGGCAGCAGCAGCAGGCAGAACAGATCGACCATATCGGCCACCGCGGTTTCCGACTGGCCGACGCCAACGGTTTCGACAATCACGATGTCATAGCCCGCCGCTTCGACCGCCAGAATGGTCTCTGCCGTGCGCCGGGCCACCCCGCCCAGGGTGGTGCCCGCCGGGCTGGGCCGGATGAAGGCATCCGGATGGCGCGACAGTTCTGCCATCCGGGTCTTGTCGCCCAGGATCGAGCCGCCCGACCGGCGGGAGCTGGGATCGACTGCCAGCACCGCCACCCGATGCCCAAGGCCGATCAGGAACAGGCCGAAACTTTCGATGAAGGTGGATTTGCCAACCCCCGGCACGCCGGATATGCCGATGCGGATGCCCCGGCCAGTGCGCGGCATCAGCTGGTCCAGGCACGCCTCTGCCTGGGTCCGGTGATCGGCGCGGGTGGATTCGATCAGGGTGATCAGGCGGGCCAGCGCGCGGCGGTCCCCCCGGGCGACATCCCCCGCCAGCCCATCCCCCGCCAGCCCATGCCCCGCCAGCCCATGCCCCGCCAGCCCATGCCCCGCACCCGGCTGGGGTGGGGGGGATGGGGAAGCGGGCCTCTGTGGCGGGGGGAATGTGGTCACGCTGGCTGTCTGCCTGGCTGGATACGGTCAGCGGGCAGTTTACCCCAGCAGGGCGCCCAGCATCCAGGCGGCCTTGTCATGGGCGGCGATCCGTTCGGTCGCCAGATCGGCCGAGGCATCGTCGCCCACCTTCTCCGCCGCCTCGATCACGGCGCGGGCCGCCTTTGCCGCCGCGGCATGGCCGTCGCGCAGGGCTTCCACCATTTTGGCCGCCTTGGGCTGCCCGCCTTCGCTTTTGATCAGCGACAGTTCGGCGAATTCGCCGAAGCTGGCCGGGGTCACCTGGCCCAGGGCGCGGATGCGTTCGGCGATTTCGTCATTGGCGGCGTTCAGTTCGGCATACTGCTCGCCGAACAGCTCGTGCAGCTGGACGAACTGTTCCCCCACCACGTTCCAGTGATAGGCCTGGGTCTTCAGCGCCAGGGTATAGCTGGTGGCCAGCAGCACGCCCAGGGCATCGGCAACCGGCTTGTTGGCATTGGACTTCGCCATCGTCATCTCCTCTTTTTAATAATTCTAAATTTATCACGGGGAGGCGGTCTTGTCGACGCTGCTGGATGTCGCGGCTTCCAGCTGGCGCTGCCACATCCGGGCGTAGAGCCCTTCCGCCGCCAGCAGATCGGCATGGCGGCCGCGTTCTGCCACCCGCCCCTGGTCCAGTACCAGGATTTCGTCGGCGTGGATCACGGTGGACAGGCGGTGAGCGATGATCAGCGTGGTGCGGTTTTGCGACACCTGATCGAGACTTTCCTGAATCTCTTTTTCGGTCTTGGTGTCGAGGGCGGAGGTCGCTTCGTCGAAAATCAGGATGCGCGCGCGCTTCAGGATCACGCGGGCAATCGCCACCCGCTGCTTTTCCCCGCCCGACAGTTTCAGGCCGCGTTCCCCCACCTTGGTGCGATAGCCATCGGGCAGGGCCATGATGAAATCATGGATGCGGGCCAGGCGGGCGGCTTCCTCTACCTCGGCCGGGCTGGCATCGGGACGGCCATACTGGATGTTGTAGAAGATGGTGTCGTTGAACAGCACCGTATCCTGCGGCACGATGCCGATGGCCCGGCGCAGGCTGTCCTGCGTCACCCGGCGGATATCTTGCCCGTCGATGCGGATCGCCCCGCCGGTGATGTCGTAGAACCGGTACAGCAGCCGCGACAGGGTGGATTTGCCCGCCCCAGACGATCCCACCACCGCCAGGGTCTTGCCCGCCGGGATGGTGAAGCTGACGCCGTGCAGAATGGTCCGGCGCGGGTCATAGCCGAACTCCACCGTATCGAACACGATCTCCCCGCCCGTCAGCGCCAGCGGCACTGCATCCGGGGCGTCGGCCACCTCCCGGTCCACCCGCAGCAGGGCGAACATCTGTTCCATGTCGGTCAGTGACTGGCGCACCTGGCGATAGACGAAGCCCAGCACGTTCAGCGGCTGATAGAGTTGCAGCAGATAGGCGTTGACCAGCACGAAATCGCCCACCGTCATCCGCCCTTCGGCCACGCCCTGCCCGGCCAGCGCCATCACCAGCACCAGCCCGACTGCGATGATTAACCCCTGGCCCAGGTTCAACGCCGACAGGGTGCCCTGGCTGCGGATCGCCGCCCGCTCATAGGCGCCGAGGGCGGTGTCGAACCGGCGTGCCTCATGCTCCTCGTTGCCGAAATATTTGACGGTTTCATAGTTGAGCAGGCTGTCCACCGCCTTGGTATTGGCTTCGGAATCCCGCTCGTTCATCTCCCGCCGGTATTTGGTGCGCCAGTTGGTGATCAACACCGAATAGATGACGTAGACCGCGATGGTGGCGAAGGTAATCGCCGCAAATTCCCATTGGTACAGGCTGGCCAGAATCCCGCACACCAGCAGGATTTCCAGCAGGGTCGGCAGAATGTTGAACAGGGCGAAGGTCAACAGATACTCAATGCCCTTGGTGCCGCGTTCGATTGCCCGCGACATGCCGCCGGTCTGCCGGTCCAGGTGAAAGCGCAGCGACAGCGCGTGCAGATGGCGGAAGGTTTGCAGCCCAACCCGGCGGATCGCCCGCTGCGAAACCTTGGCGAACAGGGCGTCGCGCAATTCGCCGATCCCCTGGGACAGCACGCGGGCCGCGCCATAGGCCAGGATCAGGCCAATCGGCGCGGCAATCAGGGCCTGGGCTGGCGAGGCATTGGTCAGCGCATCGACCGCCTGCTTGTAGAACAGCGGAATATTGACGCTCGCCAGCTTGGCCCCGATCAGGCACAAAATCGAAATCACCACCCGCGCTTGCAGATCCAGCGATCCGCGCGGCCATAAATGGGGCAGCAGCGAGATCAGCGGCGATGGCTGGCGCGGGGAACGGTCTATGGCAGCGGACATGATCAATCCAGACAATCGGGACGGGCAGGATAGCGCGCCTCATCGCAGAGGGGACAGCCTCTTGCGTCTGCTGTCCAGCCCGATTTCACAGCATCTGGTTCGCGGTCTGCGCAAGGTTGGCGTGCTGCTGCTGGATGCGGTGCTGCCGCGCCGCTGCATCGCCTGCGGCGGGATGATCGGCGATGGCGACGGCTTATGTGCCCAATGCTGGGGCAAGGCGCGCTTTCTGGCCGATCCGCTGTGCCACCGGTGCGGCGTTCCACTGCCGGGTCTGCGGGCCGATGCGGTCAATCCCGATGGCAGCCCGCCGATCTGTGGGGCCTGCTTTGCTGCCCCGCCGCGATACGACCGGGCGCGCGCGGTTCTGGCCTATGACGATTTCAGCCGCCCGCTGGTGCTGCGGTTAAAACATGCCGACCGGACCGAAACCGCCCCCATCTTCGCCCGCTGGATGGCGCGGGCCGGGGCGGCCCTGCTGGCCGATGC
>CAYRWZ010000020.1:9130-24629 GCA_964428065.1 uncultured Comamonadaceae bacterium
GGTGCCGCTGCATCGCCGCCGCCTGTTCCGCCGCACCTATAACCAGGCGGGGTTGCTGGCCCGGCATCTGGCCCGGCTATCGGCGCGGCCCTGGCAGCCCGATCTGCTGCGGCGCATCCGCTCCACCCCCGCCCAAGGCCGGATGAACCGCCGCGCCCGGTTCCGCAACATTGCCCGCGCCTTCGATCTGAGGCCCGGCGGGCGGGCGCTGGTTGCGGGCAAGGCGGTGCTGCTGGTCGATGATGTGCTGACCACCGGGGCGACCGTGCAGGAATGCGCCCGGCTGCTGCGCCGCGCGGGTGCCCGGCGCGTCGATGTGCTGACCCTGGCGCGGGTCGTGCTGGACGATGCGGAATGATCGGCTTATCTGTTGGAAACAGCCTTGTTCCGATAAGACCCGCCACGACAGGACCCGCCATGGCCGCTATCGAGATTTATGTCGATCCCTTCTGCCCCTTCTGCTATCGCGCCAAGAAGCTGCTGACCGAAAAGGGGCAGGCCTTCACCGAAATTGACGTCATCGCCACCCCGGCCCGCCGGGCGGAAATGCGCGATCGCGCCGGGGGGCGGAACACGGTGCCGCAAATCTTCATCGACGGGCGGCATATCGGCGGCTGCGACGATCTTTATGCGCTGGACGCCAAGGGCGGGCTGGACCCGCTGCTGTCGGCATGACCCGGCTGCGCGTCGCCCTGATCCAGCAGACCGCCGGGCGGGAGTTCGCGGACAATCTGCCCTGGCTGGCGGGGGCGATCCGCACGGCGGCGGCGGGCGGCGCGCAATTCATCCTGACCCCCGAGAACACCGCGATGCTGGAGCCGGTGCGCGCCCGGCATCTGGAAAAGGCCTGCACCGAGGACGAGCACCCCGCCCTGCCGCTGTTCGCCGATCTGGCGCGGGAAACCGGGGCAACGCTGCTGGCGGGCAGCATAGCGATCCGCCTGCCCGGCACGGGCGACCAGGGCGATACACTTGCCAATCGGTCTTATCTGTTCGGGCCGGATGGGACGATTCTGGCCCGCTATTCCAAGATCCACTTGTTCGATGTCGCCTTGCCGAATGGCGAAACTTACCGCGAATCGGCGCTGATCGCGCCGGGCGACCGGGCGGTGCTGGCCCAGACTGCCTTCGGGCCGGTCGGCCTGTCGATCTGCTACGATCTGCGCTTTCCCCACCTCTATCGCCGTCTGGCCCAGGCGGGGGCGCGGATTTTGACCGTGCCCTCGGCCTTCACGGTGCCGACCGGCACAGCCCATTGGCATGTGCTGCTGCGGGCGCGGGCGATTGAAACCGGGTGTTTCGTGCTGGCCCCGGCCCAGGTCGGCACCCATGCGGAAGGCCGCCGCACCTATGGCCATTCGCTGATCGTCGCCCCGTGGGGCGAGGTGATTGCCGATGGCGGGGGCGAGGCGCCGGGCATCATCCAGGCCGATCTGGATCTGGCGCTGGTCGATCAGGCACGCGGCCAGGTGCCCTCCCTCCAGCATGACCGGCCGTTTACCGGGCCATAGATATCCGGTTCAGGCCCGGGTCGCGCAGATGCGCTGCACCAGCGCCGGGCGGGGATGATCGACCGCCAGATTTTCATAGGCGACAACCGTCAGCTTGCCGCGCACCGCTTCCAGCAATTCGCCCGGTTGCAGCAGGAAGGCCGGGTTGCTGGGACGGCCAAAGGCTTCATTGCCGCGGGCAAAGGTTTCGTAGATCAGCACACCGCCGGGTGCGACCGAATCGACAATGCGGGGCAGCAGGGGGCGCCACAGATAGTTGGTCACCACCACCCCGGCAAAGCGGCGGTCGCCCAGCGCCCAGGGCGATCCATCCTCCAGATCTGCCCGCAGGGTTGTAACGCCCGCAGCGCCGATCAGATCGGCCAGGCCGCCCAGATCCCGGTCCAGCCCGGTCACCGGATGGCCGCGATCGTGGAAATAGCGCATATGCCGCCCGGCCCCGCAGGCCACGTCCAGCACATCGCCGTCGGCCGGCACCAGCGGCGCGAAACGGGTGACCCAGGGCGACGGCTCCTGCGGGTCGATGGCGGCCGGAGACGCCAGAGAGGTGGAGGGCTTGATCGTTTCGGTCTTGTGTGTCATGGGGAGGCGATACCATGTTTTCCGATATTGGAACAGGCAAGGCATACGATACCTGCGATGATGTCCTATACCTTGAAATGCTCTGTCGGGCATGAATTCGAAGGCTGGTTCCGCAGCAGCGCGGCGTTTGAGGATCAGGCGGCCAAGGGGCTGCTATCCTGCCCGGTCTGCGGCGATACCGGCATCGCCCGCGCGCCCATGGCCCCGGCGGTGGTCAGCGGCCGCAAGCGCGACCAGCGCGCCGAAGCGGCACAAAAGCAGGCCGAACAGGCGAAGATGATGGCGGTGCTGAAGGATATGCGCCGCAAGATCGAAAGCGATTGCGACTATGTCGGCCCCCGCTTTGCCGAAGAAGCGCGCAAGATCCATTACGGCGAAACCGAAGCGCGCGGCATCTATGGCGAAGCCAGTGCGGAGGAGACCAGCGCGCTTCAGGAGGAGGGGATCGAGATTGCCCGCATCCCCTGGGTGCCCCTGGATAACTGAAAAGGCAAGCTGACGGTCAGCGCCGTTCGATCAGTTCGATCTTGTAGCCATCGGGATCCTCGATAAAGGCGATGACCGTGGTGCCGTGCTTCATCGGCCCCGGCGCACGGGTGATCTTGCCGCCTGCCGCTGCGATCCGCTCGCACGTGCCATAGATATCGGCAACCCCCAGGGCGATATGGCCAAAGCCGTTGCCCAGGTCATAGGGCGCATGGTCCCAGTTATGGGTCAGCTCGATCACCGCGCCGGACTCTTCATCGCCATAGCCGACAAAGGCGAGCGTGAACTTGCCATCGGGATAGTCCTTGCGGCGCAGCAGGCGCATGCCCAGAACCTCGGTATAAAAGCGGAGCGAGGCGTCCAGATCGTGGACGCGGATCATGGTGTGCAGAATACGCGCGGAAACGGCGGTCATAGGCAATCCTTGGGTGTAATGTCTGTTCTGGTCTGCCGTCACAGATACGCGTCCGCAGCCTTGAATTCCAGAGGCGGGTTGACTCCATGGCCCCGTATGCTAGGCAGCATGTGATGCGCGGCGCACGCCGCCAGTCCAATCGCCGACGCCCATCCCTTAGACCAGTCACGACCGATCAGGGAGCCTTGCCGCATGACTGCCAATGCCCGTTCTGCCGATGCCGCCGCAGAATTCCCCAATCTCCATGTTCTCGGCCATCCGCTGATTCAGCATAAACTCAGCCATATGCGCGACAAAGGCACCTCGACGGTCCGCTTCCGCCAGTTGCTGCACGAAATCGCCCTGCTGATGGGGTACGAGATTACGCGCGATCTGCCGCTGACCACCGAACAGATCGAAACCCCGCTCTGCCCAATGGATGCACCGGTGATCGCGGGCAAGAAGGTTGCCATCGTCTCGGTCCTGCGGGCCGGGCTGGGCATGGCCGAAGGGCTGTTGGATCTGATGCCGTCCGCCCGACAGGGGCATATCGGCCTGTACCGCGATCCCGTCACCAAGCGCCCGGTGGAATATCTGGTGCGCCTGCCGGAAGCCGGGGGGCGGCTGTTCATTGTTGCCGATCCGATGCTGGCCACCGGCAATTCCGCCGTTCACGCCGTGGATGTGCTGGTGAAAAACGGCGTGCCGCGCGATCGCATCCGCTTCATGGCGCTGGTGACCGTGCCGGAAGGGATGCGGGTGTTCAACGCCAAGTACCCGGATGTGCCTGTCTATGCCGCCTCCCTCGACAGCCATCTGAACGACCAGGCCTATATCGTCCCCGGCCTGGGCGATGCCGGGGATCGGTTGTTCGGCACCAAGGAACATTGATTGGCGCCCAATCAATATTGATTTTTGTTCGAAAACAAAGGCTTGGGCAAAAGAAAACCCCCGCTGGGAGACCGGCGGGGGTTAAGTTTGGAAGGGTTCGAGCATCGACGAAGGTCAAGCTCAAGAGTGAGGTTATTGCGAATCACTCTTAATTGCAACATCTATCTTTAGGCCTGTTCAAACCCTAGAAATCGCTACACCGGCCCTTGCGCTCCCAATCGCCGAAGCGGGTCGGCTCCGGCCCGGTCGGGCCGCCGAATTCGGTCGGCTGATCCGCCGGATTGGCCTCATGTGCCGATACTGTTCGCGGGGGCGGTGCAACCGGCCGCTCGACCCGAACAACGGGGGTGTGCTGCCCGGCGGCCGCAGGGCGCGGGGCGATCGTGCGGGCCACGAAAGATCCTGCGGGTTGCTGGTTCCCGGGTTGGGGATCGTCAGGCTGGGGCGTGGCGGGCGGCATTTCGGCTGTCATCGCGTAATCCTCGGCTTCGGGGCGGGCGGGCAGGAGTATCCTCCTGCTTGATCGCCCCGGTCTGCCTCTTACATAAGGGCATAGCGCGCTTTCGGCTATGGGGGCCATGGAATGATTGCCCGAACCGCTTTGCTTCTTGCCGCACTGACTGCCTTGTTCGGCGCCATCGGCTATCTGGTCGGTGGGACCGGCGGCATGATGATGGCGCTGGGCGTGGCCGCCGCCATGAACCTGTTCGCCTATTGGAATTCCGGGGCCATCGTTCTGCGCATGTATCGCGCGGAGGAGGTGGACCCGACCCGCGCACCCGAACTGTACGACCTGACGGCACGTCTGGCGCGCCGGGCGCAGATGCCGATGCCGCGCCTCTATGTCATCCACGAGGCGCAGCCCAATGCCTTTGCCACCGGGCGCAACCCGGAAAACGGTGTCGTCGCGGTGACCACCGGGCTGCTGGAGCTGCTGAACCAGGACGAGGTGGCGGGCGTGATCGCCCATGAACTGGCGCATATCAAGCACCGCGACACGCTGATGATGACGATCACCGCCACCCTGGCCGGGGCGATCGGCATGCTGGCGAATTTCGCCATGTTTTTCGGCACCGGACGGGACGAAAACGGCCAGCCGACCGGCAACCCCTTGCTGGGTCTGCTGATCGCGCTGCTGGCGCCGATGATGGCGACCATGGTGCAATTCGCCATTTCCCGGTCCCGCGAGTATGAGGCCGATCGGGGCGGGGCAGAGTTCTGCGGCAATCCGCGCGCACTCGCCTCCGCCCTCGACAAGATCCAGGCCTATGCCGAAGGGCGCATCAACCTGACGGCGGAACGCAACCCGGCCACCGCCCATATGTTCATCCTCAACCCGCTGTCGGGGGTCGGGATGGATAACCTCTTCTCCACCCATCCCAGCACGCGCAACCGGATCGAACGGCTGCTGGCGATGACCGGCGGGGTAGATGGTGGGGCGGGTGGGGGGATGGATGCCCCCGCGCGATCGCGGCTGCGGCCCGCCAGTCGCGGCTCTGTCCCCGATAGCGGCGGGGGGGATGGCTATCGGGACAAGCGCGGCCCTTGGTCGTAACAATCCTGGTGCTGGCACCCCGTTCGGCTGCCCCTAGCGGCACATCACCTGCGGCAAGATCGTTGAACCGGGACGCGGGCATGCCTATTGTCCCGGTTTGACGCGAAAGGAACCTGTGCCGCTGTGATCCGGTCCGCCCCCACTGCCTCTTCCTCCCAAACCGTTGCGCCGCCCAGGGCCGATGCCCGCTGGTGCGCGTTTCAGCTTTTGTCCGCCGTGCTGCATCAGCATCGGGCGCTGGACGATCTGCTCGAAGCGTCGCGTGACTTGACGCTGCTGGAGCCGCGCGACCGGGGCTTTGCCCGCGCGCTGGTGGCGATCTCGCTGCGGCGGCTGGGTATTCTGGATGCGGTGCTGGCGCGATGCCTGCGGGAGCCGATCAAACCGCGCGATCTGGCGGCGATGGATCTGCTGCGGCTGGGCGCGGCGCAGCTACTCTATCTCGGCACCCCGGCCCATGCGGCGGTCAGCGCCACGGTTGCCCTGGCCGATCCAGCGGGCGTGCCGCACCTGAAAGGGCTGATCAACGCCATTCTGCGGCGGCTGGCGCGCGACGGCGCGGCGCTGCTGTCTGGGATCGATGCCGAACGGGCCACGCTGCCTGCCTGGTTGTGGCGCAGCTGGACCGGCACATATGGCGAGGCGGTGACCCGCCAGATCGTGCGCGGCCTGTGGGAGGAGCCGACCCTGGACATCACTGCACGGGCCGAACCGGACCGCTGGGCCGCCGCGCTGGAGGCAACCGTGCTGCCGACCGGCAGTCTGCGCCGCACCGGCGCCGGCATCGTGCCGGACCTGCCGGGCTTTGCCGAGGGGGCCTGGTGGGTGCAGGATGCCGCCGCCGCCCTGCCGGCCCGGCTGTTCGGTACGCCGAAAGGGTTGAAGATCGCCGATCTGTGCGCCGCGCCCGGCGGCAAGACGCTGCAACTGGCCGCCGCCGGGGCGCAGGTGGTGGCGCTGGACCGATCCGACGCCCGGCTGGACCGGCTGCGCCGCAATTTCGAACGCACGCACCTGACCGCCGATGTGCTGGCCGCCGATGCCGCCGAATGGAAACCCGGCCCGGTGTTCGACGGGGTGTTGCTGGATGCACCGTGCAGCTCCACGGGCACCATCCGCCGCCATCCCGATGTGCTGCACCTGAAAAAGCCGGAAGATGTGGACAAGCTGACGGCAACCCAGGACCGGCTGCTGGATGCGGCGGCCGATATGCTGAAGCCGGGCGGGGTGCTGGTCTATTGCGTCTGTTCGCTGGAGGAAGCCGAAGGCCCGGACCGCGTCCGCCGCTTCCTGGCGCGCGACCGCCGCTTCGCCCGCAAGCCGATCCGCCCGGCGGAGATTGCCGCAGCCGACGGTGGTGCCAATGCCCGTGACACCCATGCCAGCGTCGCCCATCCCGATCTGGCCGCGATGGTGACGCGGGCGGGCGATCTGCGCACTCTGCCCAGCCATTTCGCCGATCTGGGCGGTATCGACGGCTTCTTTGCCGCCCGCCTGCAACGCATTTCCTGAACCCACTGGGGGGAGAACGCAAACCCATGTCGCAGTCCGCCGCATCCGCCGCCCGCCCGGTCCGCATCGCGCCGTCCATCCTGTCGGCGGATTTCGCCGCCCTGGGGGGCGAGGTGGCGGCGATCGATGCGGCCGGGGCCGATTATATCCATGTCGATGTCATGGATGGCCATTTTGTGCCCAATCTGACCATCGGGCCGATGGTGGTGAAGGCGCTGCGCAAATATTCCGCCAAGCCGTTCGACGTGCATCTGATGATCGCGCCGGTCGATCCCTATGTCGCCGCCTTTGCCGAAGCCGGGGCCGATATCATCTCCTTCCACCCGGAGGCCGGGCTGCACCCGCACCGCACGGTGCAGCTGATCCGCTCTCTCGGCAAGAAGCCGGGCATCGTGCTCAATCCCGCAACCCCGCTGTCGGCAGTGGATTATCTGCTGGAGGAGATCGACCTGGTGCTGGTCATGAGCGTCAATCCCGGCTTCGGCGGGCAAAGCTTCATCACCAGTCAGCTGAAGAAGATCGAAGCGCTGCGGCGTCGGATCGACACCATCGGCCGTCCCATCGATCTGGAGGTCGATGGCGGGATCAATTTCGACACCGCCCCCCAGGCGATTGCCGCCGGGGCCGATCTGCTGGTGGCGGGCACGGCCACCTTCACCGGCGGGCCTGCCGCCTATGCCGCCAATATCGCCCGGCTGAAAAGCGGGCGTTAGACACAGCCCAGGCACAAGGACACGGACCGCATGGGTGCCAAGACGGGCGGAAGTCCCGACAGTCAGGCCACCAGCCAGGCCGCAACTGCCGTTGATGCAGTGCGGGAAGCCCAGCGGCTGCTGAAACGCCTGATGGGCGACCTGCGCGATACGCTGGTGCCGCGCCTGTTGCGGCTGCCGCCCTATCGCGCCGCCCTGCGCCGCAGCCCGCCCGACCGTTTGCCCCTGCTGCCGATCCCCGATCAGCGCGGCCAGCAGGAACGGGGGGAGGCGATCCTGACCGGCAGTTTCGTCTATGCCGGGCAGCATTTCCCCCTTTCGTCCGAATTATGGTCGCCGCTGGGCGCGCGGCAATCCTGGCTGGAAGCCATGCACGGCTTCGATTGGCTGGACGATCTGTCGGCGTTGCCCCACGGCCGGGGCCGACTGCGCGCGCGCGAACTGGTCGATGGCTGGATCACGACCCAGCGCGGTTTTCATCCGGTCGCCTGGCGGCCCGATATCGTCGCCCGGCGCTTTCTGGCCCTGCTGCATCATTTCGATTTTCTGCTGTCGCCCCAGGCCGATCCGATGCGGGCGCAAATTCTGGCCTCGCTGGCGGAACAGGGGCGGTTCCTGCTGGATGCGATGGGCTGGCTGCCCGCGGGCGATGCCGCCTTCACGGTGCTGGACGGGGCGGTTCATGCGCTGTTTTGCCTGGATCATTCGCCGGTCCGGTTCGCCAAGCTGCGCGCGCGGGTGGAAACCCGGCTGGCCGAAGTGCTGCGCGCCGACCTGTTCCCCGATGGCGGCCATATCGACCGCAGCCCATCGGCCCTGCTGCGCGTGCTGGACCGGCTGATTTCGATCCGCGATATCGCCCGCGCCGGGCTGGGCGACGGCTGGCCCGATGTGCAGCTTGCGATAGACCGGGTGGCGCCGCTGGTGCGCTTCTTCCAGCATGGCGATGGCCGTCTGGCCCTGTTCAACGACAGCAACGAGGAGGATGCCGAGGCGATCCGTCATATTCTGGCCGAAGCGCGCGCCACGGGCAAACCGCCCCGTTCCGCCCCGCATATGGGGTTCGAGCGGCTGCACCAGGGCAAGACCCTGCTGCTGGTCGATGTTGCCGCCCCACCGGCGGAGGATCGCCACGCCCATGCGGGCACCCTGTCCTTTGAAATGTCGTGCGACAAGGACCGGATGATCGTGAATTGCGGGGCCACCTATGGCGACCCATCCGATTGGCGGCGGGCGCAGCGGGCGACGGCCGCCCATTCAACATTGACAGTCAATGACGTCAACACAACGCCGATTCTGGGTGCCAACCGCCTGGGCCGCCGCCCGGTGCGCGTCTGGCATCAGCGGCAGGAGGGCGAGGCAGGGCTGTGGCTCGATGCCAGCCATGACGGATATCGCCGCAAGCTGGGCCTGATCCACACCCGCCGCCTGTTCCTGGCTGCGGGGGGCGAGGATGTGCGGGGCGAGGACCGGGTGACCGGGAGCAAGGCGCAGGCGGTGGGCCTGCCCTTCGCCATCCGCTTTCATCTGCACCCGCGCGCCCATGCCTCGCTGATTCAGAACGGTGCGGCGGTGCTGATCAAGCTGCCATCGGGCAGCGGCTGGCGGCTGCGCTGCCTGGGTGGGGAGATGCGCCTGGCGGATTCGGTCTATCTGGGCCAGCGGGGGCAAATGCGCCGCTGTCAGCAGATCGTCATTTCCGGCATCCTGGGGGCGGCACCCGGCGGGGGGGTCGATACCGTCGTCAAATGGTCGCTGCGCAAGGAAGGCGCCGGCCCGCAGGGTGCCTAAAGGAGCCGGGGCAGACGCCTAGAAGATCGGCTGCACCCGCGCCAGCCGCACCGGCCCCAGATAGACCAGCCCATCCTGCACGGTCAGCGGCACGAAGATATGCCGGGCGCCGGTTTCCCGGTCGGTCTGTTCCAGCGCGGCCAGCAGAATCTTGGCCAGCGCGGCATCGCGCGGCTGCACCGACTGGCGCGCCACCAGCCGGTCGATGGCTTCCTCATGCCCCGAAATTTCCACCGATCCGGCGGCCAGGGCGCGCATCTGGCTATCCAGCGCCAGCGTGCCGTCGCCCTGCGCCAGCACCCCGCCCGACCGCACGCGCAAATGGCGGATTTCCACCGTGCCGCCATCGTCGCGCCAGTTCGCCAGCGCATCCTGCGCGGTGGGGCCGATGGCGGCCCCCATTACCACTGCCCGCAGCAACAGGCTGCTTGGCCGGTCCAGCAGGGGCAGCAGATCCGGCGCGGTCAACCCGCGCAGATCGCCTTCGATCTCCAGCGACGGGGTCAGGTGGTCGCGGCTGGCCAGTTTGGGAAAGCGCAGCCGCAGATAGAGTTTCTCGCTGTCCAGTACTGGCCGGCCCGAGGCTGCCAGCGCCCGCCCGCCATCGACCTCGATCCGCAGATCCAGCTCGCCCGAGCGATAGCGGAAGGTGATTTCGGCTAGATCCTGGGCAATGCCATAGGATCGCGCTTCGGCCTGGCCGCTGGCGGTTGCCGGCGGGGTCAGGCGCAGAAAGGACTGTTCCGGCAGGCGCGCGCGCAGGGTGCGGGGGGAAATCGCCTGGGCCGACAGGCTGAGGCTTTCGCCCTGCCACAGCCCGGCATAGCCCAGCCCGGCATTGGCGGTCCAAGTGATATCGACGCCCGGCACGTCATAGCGCAGGGTGAAGGGAAAGCCGCTGATCTCACCCTTGCCATGGGTGATGACGATGCCCTGCCGCCCGGCATAATCCACCCATTGATCGACGGCAGAGCGAAACAGCCCGGCAGCGACGAACCACAGGCCGGACCACAGGGCGGCCCCCCCGATCAGGCCCGCGAAACCGGCGGCCAGAATGCGGCGCCGGGTCCAGCGGCGCGGACGCGCGGCAACCACCGGCAACAGCCGATCGGCGGAAGCGGGAGTGGGGGTGGGGTCAAGCGGCTGTCCGGTCATTCCTTGGCCCTGATAGCAAGCCGCCCAAAAAACAACAAGAGTTCAAACCGTAAGGCATGACTCAAACCATCGTGTCTGCACTGCCATAAGTCTTGTGATGCAAAAGCGGCATTGGGAAGCGAAACAGTGCTTCGATACTGTAACCCTTAAAATCGGCGCGGGGTGCAGTCGATTTATCGGGGCCGGGAAAAGGATAATTCTGCCGATGGTGCGCTGGTCGACCGTGTTGATTTCCATCGCCTTTATCGGCCTGTGGCATACCGGGTTCATCGGGGCCAAACTTGGCCTGCCCCATGCGCCGGCGCTGACCTTCCTGCTGGTGCGCTTCGCAGCGGCGGCGGCCTTGCTGGCCGGGGTGGCGGTGCTGGTCGGCGCGCCCTGGCCGAAGGGGCGGGCGCTGCTGCATACCAGTGTCGCCGGGCTGCTGGTCCATGGCGTCTATCTGGGCGGGGTGTTCGTGGCCATCGGCATGGGCCTGCCCGCCGGTGTCACCGCCCTGATCGTTAGCCTGCAACCCCTGCTGACCGGCGCGCTGGCCGGGGGGCTGCTGGGGGAAACCGTTACCCGGCGGCAATGGCTGGGGCTGGCACTGGGGCTGGTCGGGGTTGCCTTCGTGCTGTGGGAAAAGCTGGTGCCGGTTCTGGATCAGCCGGGCCAGCTGGTCGGCTGGCTGGGCGCGCTTGGCTGCGCCGGGGCGGCCCTGGCGGGCATCACCCTTGGCACCCTGTATCAGAAGCGGTTCGGGGGCAGCATGGATCTGCGCAGCGGCAGCGCGGTGCAATATGCCGTCTGTGCCGCCGCCTATCTGCCCGTCGCTGCGCTGACCGAAGACATGCGGATCGACTGGACGGGCGATTTCATCATCGCCTTCCTGTGGCTGACCCTGGTCTTGTCTGTCGCGGCGATCAGCCTGTTCTATATTCTGATCCGGCGGGGCGATGCTGCGCGGGTGGCCAGCCTGATGTATCTGGTGCCGCCGCTGACGGCGACCACGGCCTATTTCCTGTTCGGCGAAACCCTGGGGGTGACGGCCTTGATCGGCATGGGCATTGTGGCGCTGGCGGTGGGCCTGGTGACCGGTTCGCCCCAGCACAGCAAAGGGCCAGCACAGCAAAGGGAAGGAACCTCCGTCAGATGACTGCGCCCGCCTATTGGGTGTTCGCCTATGGATCCCTGATGTGGGATCCCGGTTTCCCGTTCATCGAACGCCAGCCCGCCCTGCTGCGCGGCTATCACCGGCGCTTCTGCCTGTATTCGCATCGCTATCGCGGCACGCCGGAACGGCCCGGTCTGGTGCTGGGATTGGATCGCGGCGGCGCGTGCCGGGGTGTGGCGTTCCGGGTGGCTGCCGATCAGGAAGCGGCGGTCAAAGCCTATCTGTGGGAGCGGGAGATGGTCAGCCATGCCTATCACCCGAAACTGCTGACCGTCCTGTTGGAAGGTTCGGAAACCCCATCCCCACGCGTGATCGCCCAGACCTTCGTGGTCGATCGGCACCATCGCCAGTATGCCGGGAGGCTGGATCTGGAGGCGACCGCGCGGCTGATCGCCACGTCCTGCGGGGAGCGCGGGCCGAATTGCGACTATCTGATCAACACCCACGCCCATCTGCGCGCCCTGGGCATCCGCGATCAGGCGCTGGAAGCACTGGTCCGCCGGGTGGAGGCCCTGAAATCCCTGTCAGAGATTGCCCGTCCGGCCCATCCCGACTTTGCCGAAATCGGTTTTTAGCGCTTCTGCCTCCAGCCGTTCGGTCACCGGGTCGATGGCCTGTTCCATCGCCTGCAACAGTTCCTCCCGCTCCAGCCCGACCGGGATCGGCGGCAGGAATTCCAGCAGGATGGTGCCGGGGTGCTTGATGAAGCTGCGCCGCGCCCAATACAGTCCGGAATTGAGCGCCGCCGGAACCAGTTGCACCCCCGCGCCGGCATAAATGGCATGCACCCCGCCGCGATAGGGCCGCTTGCTGCCAGGCGGCGTCCGGGTGCCCTGGGGGAAGATCACGATCTGCCGTTTGGCGGCCACCAGCGGGGCGGCCAGTTTGGCGATATGCGCTACCGCGCGCCGCCCGGCGCTGCGATCGACCGGGATCATGTCGGCCTTCCACAGGAACCAGCCGAACATGGGAATCCAGCTCAATTCCCGCTTGAACACATAGGCCGGATCGCGCGCCAGCAGGATGAAGACGATCGTATCCCAGGCCGATTGGTGCTTGCTGGCGATGATGAAGGCCCCGTCCGGCAGGTTTTCCTGCCCGCGCACCTGATAATCGATCCGGCAGATGGTTTTCAGCAGCCACAGATTGCCGCGCGCCCAGGTGCGGGCGAAGCCCATCAACACCGGGCGCGGCAGGAACAACGAGGTCAGCGCGGGCGTCGCGATCACCACGAACCAGCTATAGAAAGCGATATTGAAGGCAAGCGAGCGCAGAACGGTCGCAAGGGTTGGCTTGGGGCGGGGATAATGCATGCTGGCCTTCGGCTATCTGGGGATGCGCAGGGACAAAGGATCAGAACCAAGCGATCTGCGCCAGCACGGCGCGGCGCAGTACCGCGCCCGCGAACTTGTGATATTCGCCGAGATAGAGCAAGACCGCACTGCGCCGGTGCAATAGATCCTCCAGCGTGCCGCCGGGCGGGAACACCGGGTGTGGCACGATCAGCAGATGCGGGGCCTCGTCGCGCAATTCGATCAGGCTGCGCGGCATATGGTATCCGGCGGTCACCAGACGGACGGAGCGGATGCGGTTGGCGGCGGCCCAATCGGCGGTTTCCCGGGCATTGCCGACCGTATCGTCGGCGGCATAGCCCAGGATGACGCAGCAATCGATGGCATCGCGCGGCACCAACGCCAGATCGGCAACATCCTTCAGCGTTACATCGCGGTTGACGCCGGACACCAGCACCTGCCGGGCCAGCCCCTCGCGCAGCAGGCGGATGCCGGTTTCGATGCGCAGGCTGCCGCCGGTCAGGATCACGATGGCGTCGGTGACAGAGGCCCGGTCCGCCACCGTGCGCGGGATCTGCCCCAGAAACCAGACGAACCCCAAGGCATAGCTGAGGGTCAGCACACCCAGCAGCGCAAGGATCCGCACCCCCCAGCGGCGCAGCCCGCTTTCGGTTCCGCGCCCTGGTCGGGGATAGGGGCGGTTAGCCATGGCCCGCGCGCTCCTGCAACAACAGGGCGACTGCCGCCGTGAGATCGTCCACCACGGCCAGCGGGGCCATCGGCCCGCCCAGTAGGCCGGGTTCGGTTGCCGCGCCCTTGCCCGTGCGTACCAGCAGGAAGGGCACCCCGGCGGCGGCGGCGGCCCCGGCATCGGTCCCGGAATCGCCGATCATCACCGTGGCCTCCGGCCCGACGCCCAGCGTGGTCATCGCCTCCAGCAGCAGGCCGGGGCCGGGCTTGCGGCGCGGGGTTGCCCGGTCTGGCGCATCGGGGGCGATATGAACCGAATCGAGCCAGGCCCCGGCGGCAGCCAGATCGGCATAGAGGCACCGCATAATGCAGGCGAAATCATAGGCGGTGACTGCACCGCGCCCCAGAATCGATTGATTGCTGGTCAGGGCGGTCAGAATCCCGGCGCGGTTGAGCTGCGCCACCGCCGCCGCCGCGCCGGGGATCGGGCGATACTCCTCTGCCCGGCGGACGGATTGCGGCAGGTCGTGGTTCAGCACCCCATCCCGGTCCAGCAGCACCAGCCGGGGGGCAGGCAGACGAAGCACCCGGGTCATGGCATCGACAGCAGGGTCCGCCGCGCGGTCAGATAGGCCGTCGCGCCCGCCAGCACGGCAATCGGGATCGGCAGCAGGGCCAGCGTCACCCAGTCCAGCCCACCCAACCCCAACCCGGAGACCATGCCGCCCCCGCCGGCAATGCCGGAGAGATAGAGCTGCGCCAGGCCGAGCAGCATTGCCCCGGCGATGGTGCCCAATACTGCCCCTTGCAAGGCCAGCGAGGTGGTGCGCCGGGCGAAGCCGGTGGCGATATAGCCATCGCGCGCGCCGATGATGTGCAGCACTTCCAGCACGTCGCGCTGGATCGACAGCGCGCTGCCGGTTGCGAACATGACCGACAAGGTGGCGACCAGCCCGACCAGGGCCAGCACGGTCAGCCCGGCCAGGGTGCCGGTGCGGGCCAGCCGGCGCAGCCCGTCCAGCCATTGCAGATGATCGTCGAAACTGGCGCCCGGAATATCGCGGAGGGCCGCTTTCATTGCCTCAACCGACGCCGCGCCCGGCGCATAGCGCAGGGTGATGACCGCAGGCACCGGCAGATCGCCGGTTTCCGCCGCCCCGATCCAGGGTTCGATCAGCCGCGCGGCATCGGCCGCCGACAGCGGCGTTGCCTCCTCCACCCCCGGCACGGCGCGCAGGGCGGCAACCGCGCGGCTTTGCCGGGCCTGAAGTTCCGCCGGGGGCAAATCGCCATCGGCCAGGATCAGGACCGTGGCGCTGCCGGCAATCGACCGGTCCCAGCGATCCACCATCGACCCGACGGCCAGCACCGCACCCAGGGCCAGGGCGGCCAGAAAGCTCATCACCGCAGCGGTCCAGACCAGGAACCGCCCGCTGGCATCCCCCCGCAGCGGCAGGCCGTGCCGCCCGCGCACCCAATCGAGCAGCCGGGTCATGCCTCGCGCCCTCCCGGCAGCAGCGCGGGGGTGGGGGCGGCAAGCGCCGGATCGGCCAGAAAGGCCTCTGCGCTGCGCTGGACGACCCCGCCCTGATGCAGTTGCAGAACCGGATGACGGAACCGGTCGATCAGTTGTTCATTGTGGGTGGCGACCACGACGGTGGTACCGATCTTGTTCAGTTCCTCGAACAGATGCAGCAGGCGCACGGCGATCCGGTCGTCGACATTGCCCGTCGGCTCGTCCGCCAGCAGCAGGTCGGGCCGGGCGATCACG
>CAYRWZ010000020.1:24639-33720 GCA_964428065.1 uncultured Comamonadaceae bacterium
CTGACCAGGGCACGGGCGATCGCCACCCGCTGCTGCTGTCCGCCGGACAGGGTGGACGGGCGCGCCCTGATCTGGTCGCGCAGCCCGACCCAGGCCAGCAATTCGGCCACATGCGCCTCAATCTGGCGGACATCCTTGCCGCCGCCCATATGCCCGGCCACGCGCAGCGGCAGGGCCACATTCTCCATCGCGGTCAGATGGTCCAGCAGGCGGAATTCCTGGAACACCACGCCGATGCGCCGACGCAGTGCGGGCAGTTCGTCGCGGGTCAGGCGCGAGACATCGCGGTCGAACAGGGAAATCAGCCCGCGTGTTGGCCGCTGGGCCAGATACATCAGGCGCAGCAGGGTCGATTTCCCCGCCCCGGACGGCCCGACCAGGAAATGGAAGGAGCCGCGCGGCAGGTCAAAGCTGACATCCTGCAAAATCTCCGGCCCGGTGCCGTAGCGCATTCCCACTGTATCGAAGCGGACCATTCCACCCGTTATCCCGTTCTGCCCATCGATCTTTCGGCCATTGCCCGCACAATAGGCGCAAACGACGCCGCTGGCGACCCCCAACCGCACCTCGATAGTAGGAGGGGGGAGCGGAAACTTCGCAAAGATTCAAGCGATTGTGAGGCGGAGTGCAGAGGATTTCTTGCTGTTATCCGCAAGCCGCCGTATAAGTAGGCGTCTTTAGTGTCCGCACAGGTCGTCATGATCCTCGCCTGTCCTGCCTGTTCGACCCGGTTTATTGTCGATCCGAAGGCCATCGGTGCCAGCGGGCGCATGGTGCGCTGTTCGCAATGCGCGCATACCTGGTTCCAGGAACCGGCCGCCGATCTGCCCAAGACAGTGACGGCAGCCGCTGCGGCCCCGGCCTTCAGCTATGACGAGGCGGAATCTCGCCCAATTCCGGAAGGCTCCAACCTGCCGGCCATGCCGCGCCCCAAATCTGGCGGCGCATCGGGCGCCAGCGTCGGCTGGGCCGTGCTGATCCTGGTGCTGGCCGGGTTGGGCGGCGGGTTCTATTTCGGCCGCGACCGGCTGGTGCAGCTGTGGCCGCCGGTGGCGAAACTCTATGCCGCCGTCGGCATGCCGGTCGCACCGGTCAGCGAGGGGCTGGATTTCGTCCGCGAAAGCCTGAAATCCAGCCGCCGCACCGAATCTGGTGTGGTTGTGGTGGAAGGAACCGTGGTCAACCCGACCGATCGGCCGCGCCAGGTGCCGATGCTGCGCGCCACCGCCCTGACCGATCAGCAGCAGCGGCTGAAAGACTGGCTGTTCCCGATCGATGCCAAGGCGCTGATGGCGGGCGAACAGGTCAGCTTCCGCGTGGAACTGACCGATGTGCCGCCCGGTTCCCAGGATATCGAGATCACGTTCTCTGAAAAACTGCCGGATTAAGCTGGCGATCCAGCCTTAAAGCAGGCCCGGATGATCCCGGAGCCAGCCCGCATAATGGCTGGCCGCTGCTGCTATGTCGAAGCCGGCCTGGACGCCAAATTCCTTGATGAAGCGGCGGGGCGAAAGCGGCGCACGATCGGCCCGGCTGTGCAGATCGACCGTCGCTTCGGCCGGATCGGCGGTCAGCCGTACGGTCAGGTCGGGATAATAGGCGCGCTGCGCCTCCAGCCAGTCTGCAATGCTCCAGCGCTGGCCGCTGCCCAGGTGATACAGCCCATGCTTCGGCTGCGGGGCGCCCAGGACCACGCCGATGGCGGCGGCAGCATCGGGGACATAGGTCCAATCCTGCATGCCGGGCCGGGGCAGAACAAAGTCCCGCGTGCCATCGGCCAGGGCGCGGGCGATCTGCCACTGGGGTGACAGCCGATCATTATGCCCGCTATCCCGTTCCCACGGGCCGAACAGGGCGGGCAGCCGCAGCACCACCGCATCCAGCCCGGACAGGGCGCGGGCGCGCAGGGCGCAGCCTTCGGCGGCAAAGGTGGAAATGCCCAGCAAGGTATCGGGGCGGGTCGGCGCATCCTCGGTCAAGGGGTCGCTGACATAGGCATGGGGGCCGAAGACCGATGGATTGCTGAGCACGATCACCCGGCGGATCGGGTGGCGCTCTGCCGCTTCCAGCACCGATTGGGTGCCCAGGATATTGACGTCCAGCACCTCCCGCCCGTCATGCCGTTCGCGCTCCGGCCCCGGCGTGATGGCGGCGGCATGGACGATCCGCGTCACCTCGTAATCGCGCAGCACCGCATCGACGGCCTGGGCGTGACGGATATCCAGCGGCAGGGCGATCAGCCGCCCGCCGAACTGTTCCCCCCAGCCGGGCGGCGGCGGCAGCAACCCGGCCAGCACCACCCGTTCCCCGGCGGCCAGCAGCGCGTCCGCCAGGTTCAAACCGATAAAGCCGGTGCCGCCTGTGATCAGAACGCTCATGCCGGTCACCGTGCCACAGGATATATCATCGGGGGGAGCGTCATCGGGGGGAGCATCATCGGCCTGGTCCCGTATCGCCGGCTATTTCAGGTCCGCGCCCACGGCTTCGGACAGGGTGGTGAAGCCATCGCGGCGCAGCAGGGCGGCCAGTTCGGTCAAGATGGTGCCGACCACCGCCGGGCCGCGATAGACCATGGCGGTGTAAAGCTGCACCGCGCTGGCCCCGGCGCGGATCTTGGCATAGGCATCGGCCCCGGTCCGGATCCCGCCGGTGCCGATTAGCGTCAGCCGCCCCTTGCTCTCTGCCGCTACCTCGCGCAGCAAGGCGGTTGAGCGGGCGAACAAGGGCGCGCCCGACAGGCCGCCCCGCTGATCGCGATAGGGGCTGAGCAGCCCGGCCGGGCGGTCGATGCTGGTATTGGTCAGGATCAGCCCATCCACCGCATGCCGGTGCAGCACGGTCAGAATCGCGGCCAGTTCCCCCTCGTTGAGATCGGGGGCGATTTTCGCCACCAGTGCCGGCCGGCGCGGCCCGCCCGGTTCGCGGAAGACCGCCGCGATCCGGGTCAGCAGATCGTCCAGCGGCTCGGGGTTCAGGAACAGCTTGCCGTTGGCGGTGTTGGGGCAGGAAATATCGAGGGTCAGGAAATCCGCCAGCGGGGCGAAGCGGCGCGCCAGCAGCAGGAAATCCCCGGCCGGATCGCGGCTGTCGGTATTGGAGGCAAGGTTGACCCCCAGCATCCGCCGCGCCGGGCCGGAGGGGCGCCGGGCAGCCAGCCGCGCGGCCACCGCCTCCATCCCCTCGTTGTTGAAGCCCATGCGGTTGATCACCGCTTCATCTTCGGCTAGGCGGAACAGCCGGGGACGGGGGTTGCCGGTCTGCGGCAGCGGCGTCACCCCGCCCACTTCGACAAAGCCGAACCCGATCCGGTCCATGCGGTGGAACACCCGCGCATTCTTGTCGAACCCGGCGGCCAGCCCCAGCGGATTGGGCAGGCTGTGGCCGAACAGCCGGGTGGTCAGCAGCGGGTCGACCGGCACCGGATAGCGGGGCAACAGCCCGGCCTCCAGCGCGGTCAGGGTCAGTCCATGCGCCCGCTCCGCATCCAGGGAATGCAGCAGCGGGCGCAGCAGCGGAAACGGATCGATCATTGGGCGGCAGCGGCAATCGATTGGTCAGTGTTCGCCGCTGAGGGTTGGCCGCTTTTGTCGCGCCGCGCAAGGAAAGAATAGATGGTCGGCAGCACGAACAGCGTCAGGACGGTCCCCAGGGTCATCCCGCCGACGATCACCCAGCCGATCTGCTGGCGGCTTTCCGCCCCGGCCCCGGTGGCAATCGCCAGCGGCACCGCGCCCAGCACCATGGCCCCCGTGGTCATCAGAATCGGCCGCAGCCGAAGGGCCGAGGCTTCGACAATCGCCTCCGTCAACGCCATGCCCTGTGCGCGCAGCTGCTTGGTGAACTCGACAATCAGGATCCCGTGCTTGGTGATCAGCCCGACCAGCGTAATCAGGCCGATCTGGCTGTAAACGTTGATCGTGCCCCCGGCCCAGCCGAGCGCCAGCACTGCCCCCGTCATCGCCAGCGGCACGGTCATCATGATCGCCAGCGGATCGACGAAACTTTCGAACTGGGCGGCCAGCACCAGATAGATGAAGGCAATCGCCAGCAGCGCGATCAGATAGAACTCGTTGCTGCTTTCCTTCAGCTCGCGCGCCGATCCGCCATAGTCGATCTGGATGGTCGGCGGGGCGATCTGGCGAATGATCCGCTCCATCGTCTCCAGCGCCTCGCCCTGGGTCATGGCGCCGGCCACGCCGCCGGTGATGGTAACCGACCGCAGCTTGTCGAAATGGTTCAATTCGCGCGCGGCCAGGGTTTCCCGGATCGTGACCAGGTTGGACAGCGGCACCATCTCCCCGCGCGGGGTGCGGACATAGATATTGGTCAGGTCGCCCGGCGTGCGGCGCAGATCCTCCAGCATCTGGACCAGCACGTCATATTGGTCGCCGCCTTGCTTGTAGCGGGTGACAACGCGCCCGCCCAGCATGGTTTCCAGCGTGCGGCCGATGACATCGACATCGATGCCCAGGCTGGCCACCTTGTCGCGGTTGACCTCGATCTTCAGCTCGGGCTTGGACAGTTCCAGATTGGTGCGCAGGTTGGTGATGGTCGGCACCTTGCGCGCCTCGGCCAGCACCTGATCGACCACCGCCTGCAATTCGGCATAGGTGCCGGAGGTTTGCAGAACGATCTCGATCGGCTGCGACAGGCCCTGCTGACCCAGCGATTGCGGCTGGATCGGGAAGGAAATCAGCCCCGGCACCCCGGCGAACATCTTGCCCTGGATTTCCTTGGCTATGTCTGCGGGTTTGCGGTTGCGGCTGTCCCAGTCCTTGAAGCTATTGAAGATCAGCGCCTGGGTCGCGGTCGGGAAGCCGACCACCAGGAACATGCGTTCGGATTCCGGCACGCTTTTCAGAATGCCTTCGATCCCGCGCGCATTGTCGGCGATATAGGTGGGGGTCGCCCCTTCCGGCGCCAGCATGAAGCCGATCAGAAAGCCGCGATCCTCCACCGGTGACAATTCCTGCTTCAGCCCGCCGAAGCTGACCACCAGCACCGCCAGGGTGGCACCGAATGCCGCCAGCGGCACCAGCCGCCAGCGCAGCGTCCAGGCAACGGCGGCGCGATAGCCCCGGTCCAGCCCGTCCAGGAACCCGCCGATCAGCCGGTACAGCGCCCCGTGCTTCTCGCTGTGACGCAGGAAGCGGGAACACATGACCGGGGTCAGGGTCAGGGCGACGAAGCCGGACACGACCACCGCCCCCGCCAGGGTCAGCGCAAATTCGATGAACAGCTTGCCGGTGCGCCCCTGGCTGAACGCCATGGGGGCATAGACCGCAGCCAGCGTGATGGTCATGGCGATCACCGCCGTGGTGATTTCCTTCGCCCCCTTGATCGCGGCGGCAATCGGCTCCATCCCCTCCTCGATATAGCGATAGATGTTTTCCAGCATCACGATCGCATCGTCGACCACCAGGCCGATGGCCAGCACCAGCGCCAGCAGGGTCAGGGTGTTGACGGAAAAGCCGAACAGCGCCATCAGCGCAAAGGCGCCGACCAGCGAGACCGGAATCGCCACCAGCGGAATCACGGTGGCGCGCAGCGTGCGCAGGAAGAAGAAGATCACCAGCACCACCAGCACCACGGCCTCGCCGATCGTGGTGTAGACCGCCTCGATCGACCGGTCGATGAAGATCGAACTGTCATAGGCATTGGTGACGGTCATGCCGGCAGGCAGGTTCTGCACAATGCGCGGCAATGCGGCGTTGACGGCGGTCGATACATCCAGCGGGTTGGCGGTGGATTGCTTGATCACGCCCAGCGCAACCGCGCTTTGCCCGTTATAGCGGGTGACGATTCGCTCGTCCCGCGCGCCCACTTCGGCCCGGCCGACATCGCGCAGTCGCACCAGATAGCCGTCGGCATTGCGCAGGATCAGGCTTTCGAACTGGTCGGGCGTGCGCAGATCGGTTTCCGACACCACGGTAAATTCGCGCTGGAAACTTTCAATCCGCCCAGCCGGGATTTCCACGTTCTGGCGGCGCAGCGCGGCTTCCACATCCTGCGCGGTCAGCTTGAACCCAGCCAGTTTTTCCGGGTCCAGCCAGACGCGCATGGAAAATTTGCGCTCCCCGAACACCAGCACCTGGGCGATGCCGGGCAGGGTTTGCAGCTGGTCCTTCACCACCCGGCTGGCATAGTCGGAAATCTCCAGCGGCGAATGGACGGAGGAGGTGAAGCTGATAAAAATGATCGGCTGGGCGTCGGCCTCCACCTTCTGGATCACCGGCTCGTCGATTTCGTCCGGCAAGCGCCCGCGCGCCCGGCTGACCCGGTCGCGCACATCGGCGGCAGCGGCATCGGCATCCCGCGACAGCTTGAACCGCAGGGTGATCTGCGCCCGCTCGCTGCGGCTGACCGAGGTCATGTAGTCGATGCCTTCGATCCCCGACAGGCTTTCTTCCAGCGGCTTGACCACCTGGCTTTCGACGATTTCCGCCGATGCCCCGCGATAATTGACCTCAACGGTAACAGCGGGCGGATCGATGTTCGGATATTCGCGCACCGACAGGCGCTGGTAGGACACGAAGCCGACCAGCACGACCAGAATGTTCAGGACCGTCGCGAAAACCGGGCGGCGGATACAGAATTCAGCCAGGGTCATGACGATTTCCCTTGTCCGGCGCCGGGTGCATTGGGGGCAGCATTGGGGGGCGGCAGCACCATCACCGGCATGCCGGGGCCGATTTTCTGATAACCGGCGGTGATCACGGTATCGTCGGGCGACAGACCCTCCAGCACCACGGCCTTGCCCGCCCGCCGTTCGCCGATCTTGACCGGCTGGAACGCCGCCTTGCCATCGACGATCTTGGCCACCATCACACCGTTGGGGCGGGGAATCAGGGCTTCTTCCGGCACCTGGATCGCGCCCGCCAGCGTCGGCAGGCGCACCGAAACGCGGGCGAACAGACCAGGGCGCAGATTGCCCTTCGGGTTGGGCAGGCGCGCCCGCACCACCAGCGACCGCCCGGCCTCGTCAATCGCCGGGTCGATGGCATAAATCCGCCCTTCGAAACTTTCGCCGCGCAGGGCATCCACCTCCACCGCGACCGATTGGCCGACCTGGATCTGCGGCAGATAGACCTCCGGCACGCGGAATTCCAGCTTGATCGGGTCAATCTGTTCCAGGGTGATCAGCGCCTGACCGGCATTGACGAAATCCCCGGCGCTGACCCGGCGCAAGCCCAGCACGCCATCGAACGGCGCCACCATGCGCGACCGTTCCAGCCGGGCCTGGGCCACGGCGATATTGGCCTCCTGGGTGCGCAGGTCGGCCGCAGCCTCGTCCCGCGCACGCACCGTACCGGCATTGGCGGCGGCCAGATCGCTGGCGCGCTGCACATTGGCCTGGGCCAGCGCCAGCCGCGCCCGCGCCTGCTGAAGCTCTGCCTGGGCGATGCGGTCATCCAGCCGGGCGATCACTGTGCCGCGCGCGATCGGCTGGCCTTCGGTCTCGACAATCTCGGCCAGGCGCCCGGCAATTTCCGGCGCGATGGTGACGCTTTCGTTCGACAACAGGCTGCCGGTCGCGGGCAGAACCGGCGTGAAATCGGCAACCGTCACCTTGGCGGCGCTCACCGGCATGGCCATCGTCCCACCGCCCGGACCGCCTCCACCCGGACTACCTCCAGCCGCTGGCGCGCCAGCCGTTGCGGGCGCCTTGGCCAAACCGGGAATGAAGCCGAGATACCCCCGGTCATAGGCCCAGTAACCGCCGCCTGCGGCAATGCCAAGCCCGATGAGCACAGGAAGAACGATCCGCATGACGATGTCCTTGAAGCCGATTATGTCTGATGAAACTATGATGCGCCGCATCATGGCGACAAGGTGGCCCCCTCGCAACCCTTAGTTTACGCCGTTAATGTTTTCCCGGATTGCATGCCTCGGCGCCTTGCGGTGTCATCGTTCTGCCTTTTTTCAGGACCGCTCCAATGGTGAACCCTTTTCCCTCCGCCGCGTCCCCGTCCGATGCACGCTATCGCATCGGCATCGATCTGGGCGGCACCAAAATCGAAGGCCTGCTGCTGGACCTCGCCGGGCAGGAGGTGCAACGCCTGCGCCGCCCGACGCCCCAGGGCGACTATCAAGGCACGCTGACAGCCATTGCGGCGCTGGTGGCGGATCTGGAGGCCGGGGTGCCGAAATCGGCCCCACTCGCCACGGTCGGCGTCGGCATGCCCGGCACGGTGGAGCCCGCCACCGGGCTGGTGAAGAACGCCAATTCCGTGGTGCTGAACGGCAAACCGTTCCCGGACGATCTGGCCCGCCTGCTGGGCCGCCCGGTGCGCACCAGCAATGATGCCAACTGCTTCATCGTGTCGGAGGCGACCGACGGGGCCGCCGCCGGGGCGCGGGTTGCGTTCGGCGTGATCCTGGGCACCGGGGTCGGCGGCGGGGTGGCGATCGACGGGCGGGTGATCGACGGCTGCAACGGCGTTGCCGGGGAATGGGGCCATAATCCGCTGCCCTGGACCACCGATCCGCAGCCGCCCGCCTGCTATTGCGGCAAGGCGGGGTGCATCGAAACCTATCTGTCCGGCCCCGGCCTGGCGCGCGACCATGGCACCGGCCAGACAGCGGCCGAAATCGTTGCTGCGGCAGAGGCAGGAGACGCTCGTGCCGAAGCAACCCTGATCCGGTGGGAGGATCGCCTGGCCCGCGCCCTGGTCACCGTGATCCATGTGCTGGACCCGGATGTGATCGTGCTGGGCGGCGGATTATCGCAAGTGCCGCGTTGGTATCGCACCCTGCCGCCGAAAATGGCGGCGCTGCTGTTCGGCGGCGGCACGCTGCGCACCCGTCTGGTGCCGCCCCGGCACGGCGATAGCAGCGGTGTGCGCGGCGCCGCCTGGCTCTGGAGCGACTAACGGGGAGCGACTAACGGTGCGCGATTAACGGGTCGGGATCGGCTTATCGCCTCGGTAATCATAGAAGCCGCGCCCGGTCTTGCGGCCCAGCCACCCGGCTTCGACATATTTCACCAGCAGCGGACATGGGCGATATTTGGTATCGGAAAGCCCGTCGTGCAGCACTTGCATGATAGCCAAGCAGGTATCGAGACCGATGAAATCCGCC
>CAYRWZ010000021.1:0-5482 GCA_964428065.1 uncultured Comamonadaceae bacterium
GATCACGCGGGTGATCTATAGCCCCGGTTCGGCCGAACTGTCAGATCAGGCCAAACGCGACCTGCAGGAACTGGCGCGGCGTCTGGCCGGCAACGAGAATAGCCGGGTGATGGTGGTCGCCTATGCCACCGGCGGCAGCACGCCGAACGAAACGCGCCGGGTGTCGCTGAACCGTACTCTGGCGATCCGCAGCGCCCTGAGCGACCTGGGGGTCAGCCCGACCCGCGTCGATGTGCGCGCCATGCTTGCCCCCAGCGACGGCGGCCCGGCCGACCGCGCCGATATCTCGGTGGTGAACCCGTAATGGCCGCTGCGATGATTGCCTTGACCGGTGTGCGGCGGTTTCTGATCCGCATGGGCCTGTTCCTCGGTCTGGTGGCGGCGCTGTGCGCCCTGCTGTTCGATGTGCTGGCCGCTGCCTTCGCCCATAATCCGGCGCTGAACGGCTCGATCCTGGCCGCACTGCTGATCGGCATCGTGTTCATCTTCCGCCAGGTGCTGATGCTGCGGCCGGAAATCGAATGGCTGGATGCCTATCAGCGCAAGGCGGCGGGGGTGTCTCCGGCCCTGTCCTCCACCAGCCTGTCGCTGCTGGCGCCGATGGCGGCGATGATGGGCGACAAGGGGCGGGAGCGGCGCTTCACCCTGTCCACCCTCGCCACCCGGTCGATGCTCGATTCGATCGGCACCCGGCTGGACGAAGGGCGCGATATCGCCCGCTATCTGATCGGGCTGCTGGTCTTGCTTGGCCTGCTGGGCACTTTCTGGGGCCTGATCCAGACCGTTGGGTCGGTCGGCGATGTGGTCGGGCGGATCACCCTGACCGGGAATGACCCGGTTGCCGCCTTCGACGATCTGAAGCGCGGCCTGTCCACGCCGCTTTCGGCCATGGGGACGGCGTTCAGCTCCTCGCTGTTCGGGCTGGCGGGATCGCTGATCCTCGGCTTTCTCGACCTTCAGGCCGGGCAGGCCCAGAACCGGTTTTACAACGAGCTGGAAGAATGGCTGTCGGGCCTGACCCGGATCGGCAGCGGTGCCGGCCCGGCCAGCGATGCGGGCGAAACCTCGGTCCCTGCCTATATCCAGGCGCTGCTGGAACAGACGGCCGACAGTCTGGACACGCTGCAACGGATTATCGCCAAGGGGGAAGAGGGACGTCAGCAAACCAACCAGTCGCTGACCGCGCTGGCCGACCGGCTGACCACCCTGTCCGATCAGATGCGGGCCGAACAGAATTTGCTGGTCAAGCTGGCCGAAGGGCAGATGGAAATGCGCCCGGTGCTGACCCGGCTGGCCGACCGTCTGGACGCCGGCAGCACCGACGAGGCGGCGCGGACCCACCTGCGCAATCTGGAAACCCAGCTGGCGCGGCTGGTAGAGGAATTGCGCAGCGGGCGGGGCGAACTGGTCAACGAGATGCGGTCGGAATTCCGGCTGCTGGCGCGCACCATCGCCGCCATGGCCGACGAGGATGCACGGTAAACCATGCGGCTTGGCGGCAGACGCACCCGATCCTCCGTCGATTACTGGCCCGGCTTTGTCGATGCGCTGTCGACGCTGCTGATTGTCATCATCTTTCTGGTTCTGGTGTTCGTGCTGGCCCAATTCTATCTGGGCCAGGCGCTGTCGGGCCGCGACCAGGCGCTGGCCAAGCTGAACGAACAGGTGGCGCAGCTGGCCGATCTGCTGGCCCTGGAAAAGGCGACGGCCGAAGACTTGCGGCGCAGCATCGGTCAGCTGACTGCCGATCTGCAGGCGGCCAATCAGGCGCGGGATGAAGCGGTCGGCCGGGTGGCCGGGCTGCTGGCCGAACGCGACGGGCTGCAAAGCCGGCTGGGCAGTGCCGATCAGGCGCTGGCCGAGGCGAAGGCGGCGGCGGCCGAAGCGGGCCGCGTGGCCGAAGAGTCAAGCCGGGCGCTCAACACCCTGCGCCAGCGCGCCAGCGAACTGGAAGTGCAGGTCAATGTTGCGGAAAGCCGGTTGGCGGAAAGCCAGCGTGATCTGGCCCAGCGCGATATCCGGTTGGCCGAGGCGCAGGCGCGGGGCGAAACCCTGCGGACAGAGGCCGCGCGCGACCGCGCCCTGTCAACCGAGGCGCAGCGGCAGGTTGACCTGCTCAACCAGCAGGTGGCCGAACTGCGCGCGCAGCTGACCCGGATTCAGGCCCTGCTGGACGCATCGGAAGCCAAAAGCAAGGAACAGGAAACCCAGATCGTCGATCTGGGCCGCCGGCTGAACCTTGCGCTTGCCAGCAAGGTTGAGGAACTGAACCGCTATCGGTCGGAATTTTTCGGTCGTTTGCGGGCCGTGCTGGGCGAACGGCAGGATATCCGCATCGTCGGCGACCGGTTCGTGTTCCAGTCCGAAGTGCTGTTCGCCGCCGGCTCTGCCGATCTGGGCGACGGCGGCAAGCAGCAGCTGCAGCGGCTGGCCGGCACGCTGAAAGACCTGTTGCCCCGAATTCCCGACGATCTGAACTGGGTGCTGCGCGTCGATGGCCATACCGACCGCACGCCGATCCGCACGGCGCAATTCCCGTCCAACTGGGAATTGTCCACCGCGCGCGCCACGGCGGTGGTGAAATTCCTGATCGATCAGGGCATCCCGCCCGAGCGGCTGGCAGCCACCGGCTTCGGCGAGTTCCACCCGCTGGAAACCGACGAGGACGAAACCTCCCGCCGCCGCAACCGCCGGATCGAACTGAAACTGACCGAGCGATGACAAAAATCGGTCCCGTCCCGTGTGCAATCGGTTAATCTGATTCCGTTCGCCGCGCGAGGTGCCGATGCCCGAAACGACCCAGCCGAAACCGTCCCGCGACTGGTACCATCGCCTGCGGCAGCCGATTCGCGGGGCGTTCCGGGAACTGATCCTGGTGTCGCTGTTCATCAACATCCTGGCGCTGGCCGTGCCGGTGTTCAGCCAGCAGGTCTATGACCGGGTGGTCGCCTATGCCGGGATGAGCACCCTGACCGGGCTGACCCTGGGGGTGGCGATCGCGCTGGGCTTCGATTTCGTCATGCGGGAATTCCGCTCGCGCCTGATCCAGCGCATTTCGCTGGAAATCGATGTCGCCATGTCGCGCAGCCTGTTCGACCGGCTGCTGGCTCTGCCTTTGTCGGTGCTGGAACGGCGCGACAGCGCCTATTGGCAATCAGTGTTCCGCGATGTCGAATTCGTCCGCAATGCCACCTCCGGCCCGGCGGCCGTGCTGTTTGTCGATCTGCCCTTTGCGGTGCTGTTCATCGGCGTTGTGTTCCTGATCGCCGCGCCGATTGCCTGGATTCTGGTGGTGATCCTGGTCCTGTTCGGGCTTTTGGCCTGGCGGTCGGGCGTGGTGCTGGACCGCGCCAACCAGGCCGAACGCAAGGCGATGCTGAAGCGCGACGCCGTGGTGGGGGAGTTCGTCACCAGCCGCGGGGCGCTGAAGGCGCTGACCCTGGACGATGCCGTGAAACCGGTGTGGGGGGAAGCCCAGGCCGTGACCATCGAGCGGGCGCTGGAGCGCGGCAAGGCAACCGACCTGTTCGCCCATCTGGGCGCCACCCTGACCATGATTTCCACAGTCAGCCTGACCGCCTTCGGCGCGTTGGCGATCATCGATCAGAATCTGACCATGGGCGCGCTGATTGCCACCAACATGCTGGCGGCGCGGATCATGCAACCGCTTAACCAGCTGTTCCCAAGCTGGCGGTCCTATTCCCTGGCCCGGCAGGCATTGAGGCGGCTGGACGAGGTGTTTGCCCTGGCAACGGAAAAATCCGCCAGCGCAGTCAATTTCCCCCGACCGACCGGGGCGCTGACCCTGGAAGCGGTCGGCTATCGCTATGCGGACGGCGCGCCCCTGGCGCTGGACCGGGTTTCGGCCACCCTGGTGCCGGGTGCGCCGGTCGGCCTGGTCGGCAAGAACGGGTCGGGCAAGACCACGCTGCTGAAGGTGATCCTTGGCCTCTATCCGCCCAGCGCCGGGCGGATCCTGCTGGACGGCGCCGACCTGCAGCAGTTCGCCCGGCCCGATCTGGCGCGCTGGATCGGCTATGTGCCGCAGGACTGCGTGCTGTTTGCCGGCACCATCCGCGACAATATCCTGAAAGTGGATCCCGGCGCCGACGATGCCGCCCTGCTGACCGCCGCCACCCGCGCTGGCCTGCATGATCAGGTGATCGACCTGCCCGACGGCTATGGCACCGAGATCGGCGAAAACGGGCATCGCCTGTCTGGCGGCATGCGCCAGCGGATCGCCATCGCCCGCGCCCTGCTGCGCGATCCAGCCGTGCTGCTGCTGGACGAGCCAACCAGCAACCTTGACACCGGGGCAGAGGAACAGATCCGCAAGACCCTGGCGGACCTGGCGAAGGAGCGGACGGTGATCGTCGCCACCCATTCCACCCGGATGCTGGCGATCTGCGGCCATATCCTGGCACTGGACCGCGGCCGGGTAGCCCTGTTCGCCCCGGCGGCCGAAGCCCTGCCGAAGCTGACCGGCAAGCCCGCCGCCACCCCCACACCGGCCCCCACCCCGGCTCCCACACCGGCTTCCATGGCGCGAGGCACCGCATGACCGCCGCCCCCACCACCCGTGCTCATGAGTCCCCGCCGTTCGAGCGGCTGGACCGGCTGGTGCAGCGCGAACGCAAGCGGTCTGCCCTGCGCATACTGGCCTGGGCGATCATGGTGCTGCTGGCGGGGGCGGTCAGCTGGTCGTTCTTCGCCCGGCTGGAGACAGTGGCAGTTTCCTTTGGCGAGGTGAAACCGGAAAGCCGCCTGAAGGTGGTTCAGCATCTGGAAGGCGGCATCATCCAGCGGCTGATGGTGGCCGAAGGCGATGTGGTGGCGGAAGGCGCGCCGCTGATGCAGCTGGATCTGGCGCCCAGCGGGTTGAACCGCGATGAAATCCAGATCCGGATCGACGGGTTGCTGCTGAACCGCGTGCGGCTTCAGGCCGAGGCAGAGGGCAAGCGCAGCCTGGACTTCCCGGACGAGTTGGCGCGGCGGCGGCCCGACCTGCTGCGCAACGAACGGCAGATCTTCGAGGCCCGCTGGCGCGAATTCGATACCATCATGGCCGGTGTGGGGGATCAGCTGCGCCAGCGCGAACTGGCCGTGCGCGACCTGGAAGCGCAGCGCCAGGCCAAGGCCAGCGATCTGGGCACCCTGCGCCAGCGGCTGGAAATTTCCCGTCAGCTGCTGGCCGATAACCTGACGCCGCGGGTGGAACATCTGGCGCTGGAAGGCAATGTCGCCCGGTTGGCCGGGGAAATTTCCACCCTGGACAGCGCCATCCCGCGCGCCCGTGCCGCCGTGTCGGAAATGCAGCAGCGCCAGGCGGAGGAACGGGCGAAATTCGCCCGCCGCGCGCAGGAAGAACTGGCCGGGGCTGAACTGACCTATGCCCGCACCGAACAGCAGATGGTGGAAGCCAGCGGCCAGCAGAAGCGCACTCTTGTCACCTCTCCCATTGCCGGGGTGGTGAAGAACATGC
>CAYRWZ010000021.1:5499-31750 GCA_964428065.1 uncultured Comamonadaceae bacterium
TTGGCGGCGTGGTCAAGCCGGGCGAGGCGATCATGGAAATTGTCCCCACCGACGACAAGCTGGTGATTGAAGTGCGCCTGTCGCCGCAGGATCGCGGCTATGTCCATGTCGGCCAGCCTGCGCGGGTCAAAGTGACAACCTATGATTTCATCCGGTTCGGCGCACTGAATGGCACAGTGACGCAGATCGCCGCCGATGCCTCGCCCAGCGAAACCGGGCAGCCCTATTTCCGCGTCGTGGTGGAAACCGATCGCGCCTATCTGGGCGATCAGCCGGGCCTGTGGCCCATTTCGCCCGGCATGCAAGCCCAGGTGGATATTGTCACCGGCGATCGTTCGGTCGCCTATTACATTCTGAAGCCGGTGCTGAAACTGAAAGCGGAAGCATTCCGCGAACGGTAAGCGGGCAAAGCAATACTCTGTTAATCGCACATCGGGTAAACCCGTAAAATATAGCAGGCGCCAAGCCTGGAAAATTCGGGTTCAATCCCATATCCCTCTATTCAGCGGCCCTGCAACGGCCATAGCTGTTTATAGCCAGGCATGGAGAACGCAATGTGGGGCAAATGGTTTCAAAGTAAAAAGCAGAAATCTTCCCCCACCGCTGCCAAATGGGAAGCCATTGAACGGTCGCAGGCGGTTGCAGAATTCAGTGTCGATGGCACCATTCTGCGCGCCAACAATATTTTTCTGAAGTTGATGGGTTATACATCCGATCAGCTGATCGGCCAGTATCACCGGGTTCTTTGCGATGATGCATATGCCCGGTCGCCGGATTATGAAGCCTTCTGGGCCAGCCTGCGCCGTGGCGAGCTTCAGGTTTCCTCCTTCAAACGCAGAACCCGCAGCGGGCAGACCATCTGGATCGAAGCGTCCTACAATCCGGTGCTCGACCGCACGGGCAAGACCATCGGTATCGTTAAAATTGCAACCGATGTTACGCACAAGACGATGGATGCCATCACCAATGCCGGGCGGCTCAAGGCGATTGACCGTTCCCAGGGCATCATCGAATTTCAGCCCGATGGCACGATCATCTCAGCCAACCAGAATTTCCTCGATGTCATCGGATATCCGGCGGGCGAGCTTGTTGGCCGGAACCATGCAATGCTGGTCGAACCCGAGTACGCCCAGTCGGGCGAGTATCGGGAATTCTGGGCCCGGTTGAGCCGGGGCGATTTTTTCAGTGGTGAGTTCAAGCGGATTGCCAAGGGCGGCAAAGAAGTCTGGATCTCTGCAACCTATAACCCGATCTTCGATGCCGACGGGCAGGTCAGCCGTGTGGTGAAATTCGCCAACAACATTACCGACCAGAAGCAGACGGCCCTGGCCAATACTGCCAAGGTCAACGCCATCATGCGGGCCATGGGGGTGATCGAGTTCGATCTGTCCGGCACCATCCTGTGGGCCAACAACAATTTCCTCAACATCATCGGCTATGATATTGACGAGGTGGTGGGCAAACATCACCGGGTGGTCTGCGATCCGGAATATGTCCGATCGCTAGAGTATCAGCTGTTCTGGGAAAAACTGAACCGCGGGGAATTCGATACCGGCCGCTATCGCCGCCTTGGCAAAAGCGGGCGGGAGGTCTGGATTCAGGCGACCTATAACCCCGTGTTCGACGGTAACGGCAAGCTGGCCAAGATTGTCAAGTTTGCCGTCGATGTCACCGATCAGGTCCGCAACGAAAGCGCGGTGGACGAGCAGGCGCGCCACATGAACGAGGCGGTTGCCAAGATCACCCGGTCGTTCAACGAACTGGCTGAAGAGCTGTCGAGCGGCGCATCGATCGCCGCGTCGTCCGGGGCGGCGGCGATGGCGGAATCAGTGCAGGCGATGAGCGATATCCAGAAATCCTCCGCCGCCATCCAGATGTTCATCCGCGATATTCAGAACATCGCGGAAAAAACCAATCTGCTGGCGCTGAACGCAACCATCGAAGCCAGCCGGGCGGGCGAACATGGCAAGGGCTTTGCCGTTGTCGCCAGCGAAGTGCAAAACCTGGCTGCCCGATCCAGTGCCGCCGCTTTGGAAATTACACAGGCGATGGAAGCGGCGATGAGGCGCATCGAAACCGGCAATCTGGTTGCCAGTCAGGCCGGTGAAGCCTTCAATGAGATCTTGGAGAACGTGAACAGCGCCGCATCGAAAATTATCACCATCAATTCGGGCGCGGTCTCAGAGTTCGAGAAATCGCGGGAAATCGCCGATAATATTCGGTCCGGCCTTGTTGCTGCCCGCCGATAAGGCACCGCCGCCCCGTCTATCGGCTATTCCCTGATCATAAGTTGCATTCGATATCGCTGGAACAAGCCATTCGGCTTGACTCTTCGCAGACCAAACATCAATCTACACTGAACGTAAGGTTGAGGTAATCGGTGTCGCTTCGGATACAGATTGGTGAACTCTCGCAGCGAGCAGGCGTAAGCCAGCGGACCATCCACTATTACGAGCGTCTGGGGCTGATTGAACCTGCTGAGCGCGAGGGGGCTGGATACCGCTACTATGATGAGCGTGCGCTGAAGCGGCTGGAAAAGATCGCGGCATTAAAGCGTCTTGGCCTGAGCCTGGATGAAATTGCCGGTGTCATCGACCTGTATTTTCAGGATTCGACTGGACTCAAGGGCAAAGAAAAGGTTCTGGAAATTCTGCAAACCCATTTGCACAAGACGAACACCCAAATTGCCGAACTGACCGAATTCAAGGCCGATTTGGAACAGGGGATCGCCCGGATGCACAGCCTCATCGCCGACGCCAAGCGATCATAAATTTAACGGAGAAACGTCCTGTCACGTACCCTCAATCTACACTTGACGTCAGCTATAGGTTTTGTTTTACCTGTTCGAGTTCATCGCTTTCGTTCACCACCGATGGGAAGGTCCGGAAATGCCTCACCAAACCAGTGTGATCGCCTCCAGGCTCCTGGCCATAAGTCTGGGCATCACCTTTGCCCCTCTCGCCGCCACCTCAATGGAAAGTACATCCATGACCGACACTCTGATTGCGACTGAAGCCGCAAGTGCACCCTTGCCCGAAATCGCGACTTTTCTTCCCGAAGGCTATGTGGAGGCGAACCGGCGCGCCGTCACGGTCGATGGAGAGGCCGCCACCCTGGTGCGCTATCACCGGGCAGATCGGCGCAATGCCGCTTTGGGCGGGGAGCATTTCAGCACGGTGATTGCGGCAAACGGACGATTGAAAGGATTCGCCCGTATGGATCTGGCCCTGGTGGGCGGTGCCCTGCCCTCGCGGGAAGAAACCCACGCGATTGCCATGGATTTTTTGCAGCAGACCGCTCCCGATCTAATCCCAGGGCTGCAAGTCAGTTGGATCGAACCGCACGACGAACCTGTCCTGATAACCGGGAATGGACGGACTGAAACGCAGATCCTTACAGGGATGAAGGTGAAGATGCGCAACACAGCCGACGGCCGCTGGATGTGGGTGATTGTTGGCGCGGACCGTAAGGTTATGGTGTTTGAGCGCGATATTGTTTGGGTCAATTTCCCAGGTCATCGCCAGACCGAAAAATGGCTGCACGATTCGTGGCTGCTGCAAAAAGGCCTCACCGCCCGTCAATCATAGCAGCATCCCTCGCGCGGAGAAGGCAATGGGGGTTGGCCCTCAATCCAACAGCCATTGCTCCTCACAAACCATCATCCCCCCACCTGTGGTAAGCTAAAAAAGCAATACGACAGAGAGGGAGGGGGTGATGGCGAAGAAGAAATCGGCAATCGAACAATTGAATGGCGGACAGACCGCACGGATCATTGCACAGATTCCGCCAGGTGCACCGGGCTATGCAGAGGCCGCTGGTGGAGCGATGGTTGTATCGACCCCGCGGGAAGTGGATGCGCTGATCCGGCAAGTCCAACCGGGCGAAGTGATCACGTTGGATGATCTGCGCGCTGCACTGGCCCGGCGACACAAGGTGGCGGTTGCCTGTCCGCTCTCGACCGCAATTTTTGTCAATATTGCCGCCCGCGCGGCAGAGGAATATCGCGCCCAGGGCGTCAGTCAGGACGCCTTGACGCCCTGGTGGCGCGTCTTACGCAAGGGCGGCTTTTTGAACCCGAAGCTGCCCGGCGGCATCGAGCGGCAAGCGGCCCTGTTACAGGGCGAAGGAATCGACGCCGTCCCCGTACGCAAACATATGGCCGTCGCCGACTTCGCCCACCGCCGCCCAAACCGAAAGATCGAAGAGGCGCAAGGGAATACCCTAGCCCGCTGAGCGCAGGCGGCCGAGGAGACTGCCGAGATCGGATTGCAGGCGGACGGCGCTGTTGGCAAGCTGATCGGCCAGGCTTGAAACATCGGCGGCGTTGCGGCCGGTGACACTGGCATCTTCGCGCACGGTTACAATGGTTTCCGACACGGCATGCGTACCCACCGCGGCCTGGGTCACGGTGCGGGCAATCTCTGCCGTGGCGGCGCCTTGCTGTTCCACCGCCCCGGCAATGGTGGTGGTAATCCGGTTCATATCGTCAATGGTTTCCGCGATGTTGCGAATGGCGGTTGCAGCGGCAGCCGATTGATCCTGAATCGCCATGATCTGCGCCTGGATATCCTCGGTTGCCTTGGCGGTTTGCGCGGCCAGATTCTTCACCTCCGAGGCGACAACGGCAAAGCCCTTCCCGGCCTCGCCCGCCCGTGCGGCTTCAATCGTTGCATTGAGCGCCAGCAGGTTGGTTTGCGACGCGATAGCGTTGATCAGGGCGACCACTTCGCCAATGCGCTGGGATGCGCCGGACAGGGTTTCGACCGTCTGGACCGTCGCCTGGGCCTGATTGACCGCCCGGTCTGCAACACCCCGCGCACGACCGACATCCTGGGTGATTTCACGGATGGATGCCGACAATTCTTCGGTCGAGGCCGCGACGGTTTGCACATTGCTGGCCGCCTGCTCCGATTCCCCGGCAACATGGCCTGCCTTTTCCGTGGTGGTTTTGGCAATCTGGCTCAATTGTTGTGCAGCGGCGCGCAATTGATCCGCTGCAGCAGAAACAGCCTGGCTGGTCTGGCCGACGCCTTGTTCAAACTGGTCCGCCAATGCCGCCAGTCCGGCCTTGCGATCGGCTTCGGCTGCGGCGCGAATGGCTTCCTGATCCTGGCGGGCACGGTCCAGCGCCGCCCGATCATCGCGGAATATCTCAACCGCGTGCGCCATACGGCCCAGTTCGTCGTTGCGGCCTGTGCCGGGAATGGCGGGCACAGGCCGATTGGCGACCAGATCGCCCATCACCTGTTCAAGCCGATGCAGCGGTAGAAAAACCCGCTGACGCAGCATAATCACCAGGATCACCAGCACCGACAGTAAGGCTGCCGCACTGCCAATCACCAGCGACAGCCAGAAACTGACCCGGCCATCCGCAACCCGTATCGCCGCCTGGGTGCGCTGGTCCAGCGCGACGAAAAACTTATCGACCGGGGCCATGATCTGGCTCTTGTAGCGGTGATAATCCGGGGAATGCATAAGCTGGCGGGCCAGTTCCAGGTCGGGCGCGCGCTTTTCGGTAAACTCTTTACCCGCACCGCGGAACAGGCCCTTGACGGCGTTCATGGCCACCACTTCCAGGTCCACCAGCCCGTCGGAATTGGCTTGAGCCTCACGCAGCAGGGCAAACTCCGCCTCGGTAAATCCGGCGCGTTTCATCAACTCCTGCAACGGAACAGCCGCACCATCCGGGCGGGGCTTGGCCGGGTCAGCGGCCAGAAAATCCCAGTAAATACGCTGATAGGCCTCTGGTCGGGGCATCTTGCCATTTCGAATGTCCAGCACCGCCATGTACTGCGCTTCCCATTTGGGATCGCCGGTCACAACATAGGTGCGGGCAAGCCGCGTCAGATCATCGGAACTTTGCCGAAGTTCATCGGCCAGCAGATAGGACTCATGGCGGATCACATAAGCGTCTTTTGCTTTATTTTGAGCATCCTGAAATTTTAGCAAAGAAAAAATCAATGCTGCCATCAGAAAGGCGGTGATGGAAACAAGAGTGGAAAAAGTGCCTCGCAGGGATTTCGGCTTGGTCATTGCTTCCTCGGTCAGGGAAAGCGTTACGGCATCACCCCCTGCATATCCGGGAATGGCCGACGTCTACCCAACCGTAGAGGCAGATAAATGAATCTTTTGTTTACACCGCCAGGGCAAACCATAATCCCGCCGAACCATCATACGATCCAGCCCCCGGTGGACCCCCAAATTCAGGAAGCAGTCCGATGCGGGCGATGTTGACAGCACGCGCCTATTCTTCGGCCGGCACGACATAGGCATCGGCCAGCTTGTCGTGCAGCGTCTGCCGGGTGGGGGAGGACAGCATCGACCAATAGCCCCACAACAGCAGCAGGGCAGAGGCATAGCGCGCCACATGGCGATACATCGCGCGCCCCGGCCCGATGGGCTGGCCATCCGCGCCGACGACCCGCAGCTTCATCACCCGCTTGCCCAGGGTGGCACCGGGGGAAAACCCCTCCAGCAGGCCAAAATAGGCAAAGCCCAGCAGGATCGAAATGACGTTGACCCACAGGTTGGGCATCCGGCCAACCATGTAGAGGCCGGGCAGCCACAGAATACAGCCATCGATCAAAAAGGCGGCAAACCGCTTCCAGAACAGCTCTGACGCCTCGGGCAGGCGGGACGGGTCAATCCGGGTCACGCGCAATCCACTCCGCAAACCACTCTCGCAACATCACCACCGGCCCACCGCTATTTGCTGGTGGCGACATAAACGCCATCCCAATCGGGCGGCGGCGGGGTGATGCGGTATTCGAACATCCGTTCGATATAGGTACCATAGAGCGATGCGCAGCCGAAAGGGTCCGCCAGCCGGCGGCACTCCTCGATCGCCGCTTCCGCCTCTGCCCAGCGCTGCCCGCGATAGGCATCGAGCATCCCCTGATGACGGGCGGCCAGGGCCTGAAACTCCGCCGTCGCCCGCAGCGCCGGATCGCCGACCAGGGTGTAGATCCGCACCGGCACCGTCTTGCCCTTGACCCGGATCAGATCGATTTCCAGGGCGGCAAAATCGGGCGCGCGCTTATAGGTTTCCTCCCCGATCACATTGTCCACGTGATAGGGCTTCGACTGCCCTTCCAGGCGGGAGGCCAGGTTGACCGCATCGCCCAGCACCGAATAGTTGAACTTCTGCGTCGATCCCATATTGCCGACGACGCAGGGACCGCTGTTCAGGCCGATCCCGATGGCGATCGGCACATATTTGGTGTTGTTGGCTTCCGCTTCGGCCTTCAGTTCGGCATTCAGCTTGACCACGCCGATACGCATTTCCAGCAGGGTCTTGCAGGCCAGCGCCGCGTGGTTCGGTTCGTCCAGCGGGGCGTTCCAGAACGCCATGATCGCATCGCCGATATATTTGTCGATATAGGCACCGTTCGCCAGGGCGATATCGGTCATCGGCGTCAGGTAGCGGTTCATGAACTGGGTCAGGCCCTGCGCATCGAACATTTCCGAGATGGTGGTGAAACCGCGCACGTCGGAAAACAGGATGGTCATGTCGCGCATTTCGCCGCCCAGCTTCAACTGGGTCGGATCGTCCGCCAGCTTGTCCACCATGGCGGGCGACAGATAGAAGCCAAAGGTATTCTTGATCTGCTGCCGCCCCTTTTCTTCCTTCAGATAGGCGACATAGGTGGAAACGGCATAGACCATGAAAGTGAACAGCACCGGGGCCGAGGCATCCATCAGCAATTTGTTGCTGCTGAACTGCCACCAGGAAACCGCGCCGATCCCGCCGGCGATCAGCAGATAGATGCCGAACGACCAGCGCGCGCCGAACAGCCCGAAGCCCAGCACCAGCGCCAGCCCGCCCCCCAGCACCAGCAGGTAATCCAGGGTTTCGGTCCGGTCCCACGGGCGCAGCAATTCGTCGTTCAGGATGCTTTCGATCAGCTGGGCATGCACCTCCACCCCCGGCTTGCTCTCGAACACCGGGGTGGTCCGCAGATCGCGCAGGCCCGCCGCGCTGGCGCCGAAAATCACGAACTTGCCCTGCACCAGGGCCGGGTCGAACAGCCCCTTGGCAACCAGATGGGCGGGGATATACCGGTCCTGCCGGAATTCCGCATAATGCGGCCAGACATTGCCGACCCGATCCACCGGCACCACCAGATTGGCCCCCGGACGCTGGAGGCCCACTTCCAGCAGGCCGATGGGCGTGCCGCCGGGCGCTTCGGTCTTGATGATCATGGTGTTGAGGCCGAAGGCGACGCGGATCAGCTCCAGCGCCAAGGCGGGATAGATCTGATCGCCGACCAGCGACACCATCGGCACCCGGCGCACGATATTGTCGGTTTCCGGATTGACCGTGAAGAACCCCGCGCCCACCGCATTTTCCTGCACCACCGGGATATTGGCGACGATCCCCGGATAGCGGCTGATGAAAGTGCGTACACCATCGGCTTCGGCCGGGGCGACGGTCGGTTTCGGCCTATAGGGCTGGGCCTCCTCAACCGCCGCCATCCCAAGCACGCTGCGGGTCTGCTTGACCACCAGGGCAAAGCGGGTATCGCTGTCGGGCAGTTTGGCCAGCGCCTCGCGCACATCCGCCGGCAGGGCCGGGGCACGCTGGGAGAAGATTGGCGGCGACAGATTATCCGGTTCGGCGAACACCACGTCGAAGCCGACCTGCGCGCCGGCCTGGCGCAGCCGGATGGTCATATCGGCGATCAGATCGCGCGACCAGGGCCATTGCCCCAGTTCCTTCAGGCTATCCTCGTCGATATCGACCACCATCACCTGCTTTTCCGGCACCGGGCGGGGCTTGGCCGCCTGATAGGCGTCAAACAGTTTCAGCCGCACGAATTCAACCGGGGCCGGATCCCAAATGCGCAGCCCGACAAAGGCGATGACCAGGGCAAAGCCGATCCATTGCCCGCCGCCGAAGGCAGCGCGCGACCAGCGGGCAAGCCGTTCCCCCAGTCTTGCGGCCAGTCTCGCAGCCGGGGGTTTGCCGGCGCCGCCGGCAGGCTTGGCTGCGGACGGATCGGCAGGCGCAGGGGACGGGCTGGTCATCGGGGAGCCTTTCACAACGGCAGGATGCATTCAACGTCCCTCAAATTGCGCAGAAGGTTCAAGTGCTTTTGCGCGCGACGGCGAGGGGCGTCATTGCCTTGCCCATGATGTTATACTATACGGTAACGCGAAAGGACCCGGCACCATGCCCCATGACCACGCTCACATCTCTGTTGAGTCCCGGACCGAAGCGCCTGCGACCGATAGCGTGCTGGCGATGGGGGCCGGGCGGCGCGCGGCGCTGGCCCTGCTGCCGATCTGCCTTTTGTGGCTGGGGGTCTGGTGGGCCTTGTCGGCCGGCGGTGCGGAGTGACCGGGATGGCGGTAACGCTGGACAATCTGACGCTGACCTATAACCGCCACCCGGCGGTGCACCATGTCAGTGGCCGCTTTGCGACCGGCAGCCTGACCGCGATTGTCGGCCCGAATGGCGCGGGAAAATCGACCCTGCTGAAAGGCATTGCCGGGGTGCTGCGCCCCTCCTCCGGCCGGATCCATGCCAGCGGGGTCGATGGCACGCGCCTTGGCTATCTGCCGCAGCACCAGGATCTCGATCGCAGCTTCCCGATCGATGTGCTGGATACGGTGCTGCTCGGCCTCAGCGGCTCGCGCAGGTTGCTGGCGGGCCTGTTCGGCGCGTTTGGGAACAAGGACCGGGCCCGTGCAGTAGCCGCGCTGGCGGCGGTCGGGCTGGCCGGGTTCGAGCATCGGCCGATTGCCGAATTGTCGGCCGGGCAGTTTCAGAGAGTGCTGTTCGCCCGCCTGATGGTGCAGGATGCCCGCCTGATCCTGCTGGACGAGCCGTTCAACGCCATCGATGCCCGGACGACGGCCGACCTGCTGACCATCGTCAAGCACTGGCACGGCGAGGGGCGCACCGTGATCGCCGTTCTGCACGATCTGGATCAGGTGCGGCGGCATTTTCCCGATACGCTGCTGCTGGCGCGGGAGGCGATTGCCTGGGGCCGGACCGAGGATACCCTGACCGAGCCGCATCTACACGCCGCGCGCACCCTGTCCGAAGCCTGGGACGACCATGCCGAACCCTGTGCAGCGTAAGGGTTAGGCCATGCTGTACGATCTTCTGCTGGCCCCGTTCATCGACAATGCCTTCATGCGCCGCGCCCTGGTCGGATCGCTGGCGCTGGCGCTTGGCTGTGGGCCGATCGGCACGCTACTGGTGCTGCGCCGCCTGAGCCTGATGGGCGACGCGCTGAGCCATGCCGTACTGCCCGGCGCCGCCATCGGCTTCATGCTGGCCGGGCTGTCGATCTGGGCCATGGGCCTGGGCGGTTTTGCCGCCGGGGTGATCGTTGCCCTGCTGGCGGGGCTGGTGACGCGCACCACCGGCCTGAAGGAGGATACGTCCTTCGCCGCCCTCTACCTGCTGGCCCTTGCGTCCGGTGTGATGATCATTTCGGTCAGCGGCACCAGCGTGGACCTGATCCATATCCTGTTCGGCAGCGTTCTGGCGGTGGACGATACCGCGCTGATGCTGGTCGCCGGGATTTCCAGCCTGACGCTGCTGCTGATCGCCCTTGCCTATCGGCCGCTGGTGCTGGATTGTTTCGACCCCGGCTTCCTGCGCGCGCTCGGTTTTCCGGGGGCCAGTGTCCATCTGGGCTTTCTGGTGCTGGTCGTCCTCAACCTGATCGCCGGGTTTCAGTCGCTGGGCACGTTGATGAGTGTCGGGTTGATGATGGTGCCAGCCGCTGCCGCCCGCTTCTGGGGCCGCAGCGTCTGGGGCCTGGCCGCCATCGGCAGCGCCATCGCCGCCGCCAGCGGCGCGGTCGGGCTGGTGCTGTCCTTCCATCTGGATCTACCCTCCGGCCCCAGCATCGTGCTGACCGCCGGGTGCGGGTATCTGCTGTCGCTGCTGCTCGGGCCGCAGGGCGGGCTGATGCCCCGGTTGTGGCGCCGGCGCCATTTGCGCGGGTAGGGGTTTCCACAGCCCGCGATATTGCGGCGCATCACCATCAAACGAATTTTATTCAATCCCCATTCAACCGTAACCGGAAAAAAGCGAAACCGTATGAGCGATTTCGCGCATCCACGGTACTCATTTGTTTCCAACACATTTCCAACGATATTGAACCAATTACCGGGCTATGCGCTGAGCGACGGGCGCTATGCGCATTTTCGGAAACGAACATGTTGCGACCGGATGCCGAAAGCGCTATTTGTGCATTGCATCATCTGCGGATGATGGTCCGCTTTTCGCGGACGTTTCCTCCCTAAACTCGGGCTGCGCAAGCAGCCCTTTTTTTTGCCCGTGCAGGTCACACGGGCCGCAGCGGCCATTTCCTGTCCAAAAGGTCTAAATTTCCCGCTGATTTGCCGGAAGCCTGATTTTTTCAGGTGCGAAAGGTTTGTCCTCTTGCCATAGTCGGCAGCATGCGGGGCGGATGGGCGATGGAAAACAATATCGACACGCCCCGTTGGGATTGGCTATAGCGCAACCGGCGGCGCACCAGCGCGCCGCGCGTACCGGAATGGGAGACAAACGGTGAAGGCATTGAAAGCTGCGGCCGCGACGGCTGGCCTTGTGACGGCACTGCTGGCGGGCACCGCCATGGCACAGGATTTCGTCCCGGCGGTCGTATTCGACATGGGTGGCAAGTTCGACAAGTCGTTCAACGAAGCCGCCTATAACGGGGCAGAGCGGTTCAAGAAGGAAAGCGGCATCCAGTACCGCGAATTCGAAATCACCAACGAAACCCAGCGCGAACAGGCCCTGCGCAACCTGGCCAGCCGTGGCCGCGCCTCGGTGATCGTGTCGGTCGGTTTCGCTCAGCGTTCGGCGGTGGACAAGGTGGCCCCGGAATTTCCGAACGTGAAGTTCACCATCATCGACGATGAGGTGAAGCACCCGAACGTGATGTCGATCCTGTTCCGCGAACAGGAAGGCTCGTTCCTGGTCGGCATGGCTGCCGCCCTGACCAGCAAAACCAACAAGGTCGGCTTCGTCGGCGGCATGGACATTCCGCTGATCCGCGCGTTCGGCTGCGGCTATGCCCAGGGCGCCAAGTATGTGAAGCAGAATGTCGAGTACATTCAGAACATGACCGGCACCACCCCGGCCGCCTTCCGCGACCCGACCCGCGGCGCCGAACTGGCCAAGAGCCAGTTTGACCGTGGCGCCGACGTGGTGTTCGCCGCTGCCGGCGCAACCGGCCTGGGCGTGCTGCAGGCTGCCAAGGACGGCGGCAAGCTGGCGATCGGCGTTGACAGCAACCAGAACCATCTGCAGCCGGGCTCCGTGCTGACCTCAATGGTCAAGCGTGTCGATAACGCCGTTTACTATGCCTTCAAGTCGGCCAAGGACAATAACTGGAATCCGGGCCTGCAGGTGTGGGGCCTGAAGGAAGAAGGCGTCGGCTATTCGCTGGACGAGAATAACCGCAAGCTGATCTCCGCCGACATGGAAGCCAAGCTGGAAGCCGCCAAGAAGGACATCATCGGCGGCAAGATCCAGGTGGTCGATTACCGTCAGGCCGGCAGCTGCCCGGTTTCGTAACCGGACCATAGCCTTGCGCTGACAATCGGAGTATTGGGCGGCACCCCTGGGGATTTGATCCCGGTGGGGTGCCGTCCGCTTCGGTTATGGACATCCAGTTTACAGCCGGGTTCCGGCTGCCCGCCCCACCGCCGGGGCATATTCCCAATAGGATCGGTATCGCGATGACAGCCCCTGCCATCGAGATGGTCGGCATTAGCAAGCGGTTTGGTCAGGTCCAGGCCAACAAGGACGTGACCCTGACCGTCGCCAAAGGGTCGATCCACGGCATCATCGGCGAAAACGGTGCCGGGAAATCGACGCTGATGAGCATCCTCTACGGCTATTACCAGGCCGATACCGGGGATATCCGCGTCGATGGCAAGCCGGTGCGCATTGCCACCAGCCAGGATGCCATCGCCGCCGGCATTGGCATGGTGCATCAGCATTTCATGCTGGTTGACCCGTTTACCGTGGCGGAAAACGTGATTCTGGGCATCGAAGGCGCGCGCGTGCTGCGCCCGGCCCTGGAAAAGGCCAAGGCCAGCCTGAAACGGCTGGAAGCCGATTATGGATTGAAGGTGGACCCGGATGCGGTGGTCGGCAGCCTGCCGGTCGGCTCCCAGCAGCGGGTGGAAATCCTCAAGGCCCTGTATCGGGGGGCCGAGGTGCTGATCCTGGACGAGCCGACCGGGGTGCTGACCCCGCAGGAGGCCGATGATCTGTTCCGCATCCTGCGCGCGCTGAAAGCCGAAGGCAAAACGGTGATCCTGATCACCCACAAGCTGCGCGAGATCATGGACATCACCGATACCGTCACGGTGATGCGCGGCGGCGCGGTGGTTGGCACGGTCAAAACGGCGGAAACCAACCGCGAGGCCCTGGCCGAGATGATGGTCGGCCGCAAGGTCAACCTGCAAATGGCCAAGGCTGACCGCCCAGCCGGTGCGCCGGTCCTGTCGGTCCGCGATCTGACGCTGGTGGATCGCCGGGGCGTGACGCTGCTGGACCGGCTGAATTTCGAGGTTCGCGCCGGGGAGATTGTCGGCATTGCCGGGGTGTCGGGCAACGGCCAGTCGGAATTGCTGGAAGTGCTGGCCGGCATGCAGCGCCCCAGCACCGGGGTGATCGAGTTCAAGGGCGAAGACCTGGCCGCCCTGGGCGGCGCGACCATTCCGGCGGAGATCCGGGCGCGGGGCATCGCCCATGTGCCGGAAGATCGGTCCAAGGTCGGGCTGATCACCCCCTTCGCCGCCTACGAGAATGCGATTCTGGGGTACCACCGCGACCGCGACATCAATCGCGGCTGGCGCCTGATGCGGCAGGCGGTGATCGACCGGTGCCGCCGCTTCATCCAGGAATTCGACGTCCGCCCGACCGACCCGATGCTGCGCAGCGGGCTGTTTTCCGGCGGTAATCAGCAAAAGCTGGTCCTGGCGCGCGAAATCGACCGCGACCCCGATCTGCTGCTGGTCGGCCAGCCGACGCGCGGGGTCGATATCGGCGCGATTGAGTTCATCCATCGCCGCCTGGTGGCGCTGCGCGATGCGGGCAAGGCGATCATTCTGGTGTCGGTTGAACTGGATGAAATTCTGGCGCTGTCCGATCGCATCATCGTCATGGCCTGCGGTCGGATCACCGGCGAAATGCCGCGCGCCGGCGCCGATATCCGCGAAATCGGCCTGATGATGGCGGGTGACAGCAGCCGGGGGGAAAATAGCGGGGGTACGGCACCGTCCGCACCCGCAGGAGAGTCCGCATGAGTTTCTTTGCCACCTCCACCGAATTGCCGCGCTGGGTGACGCTGGGGCTGCTGCCCGCCCTCAACCTGACGGCGGCCTTGCTGGTATCGGCCCTGGTCATCGCCCTGATCGGCGAAAACCCGCTGAAGGCGCTGGAGCTGCTGGTGATTGGCGCGGTCGGCTATCCCGAAGCGATCGGGTTCACGCTGTACTACACCACCAATTTCATTTTCACCGGGCTGGCGGTTGCCATCGCCTTCCATGCCGGTCTGTTCAATATCGGCGGCGAAGGGCAGGCCTATATCGCCGGGCTGGGCGTCGGCCTGGTGTGCCTGGCCCTGGGCGGCTGGCCCTGGTGGGCGGCGCTGCCGCTGGCCATGGTGGCCGCGATCGGCTTCGGCGCTGCCTGGGCCTTCATCCCCGGCTATCTTCAGGCCAAGCGCGGCAGCCATGTGGTGGTCACCACCATCATGTTCAATTTCCTGGCGGCGGCGCTGATGACCTATCTGCTGGTTGACGTGCTGATCGCGCCGGGCCAGCAATCACCGGAAACCCGCCAGTTCGACCGGTCGCTCTGGCTACCCTTCGTGCATGACATGGCGCGCTGGGTCGGGATCACGATTCCCAATTCGCCGCTCAATCTGGCCTTCTTCCTGGCGATCATCGCCTCGGTCCTGTTCTATCTGTTCGTCTGGCACACCCGCTGGGGGTATGAATTGCGGGCGGTCGGCACCAACGAGCGTGCCGCCGGCTATGCAGGGATTTCGCCCAGCCGCATCATCATTCTGGCAATGATGATTTCCGGCGGCCTGGCCGGGCTGCTGGCGATCAACGATGTCATGGGCGTGCAGCACCGGGTGTTGCTGAACTTTCCCGGCGGGGCCGGGTTCGTCGGCATTGCGGTCGCCCTGATGGGGCGCAACCATCCGGTCGGCATCGCCGTGCCGGCGCTGCTGTTCGGCGCGCTGTATCAGGGCGGGGGGGAGCTGGCGTTCGAGATGCCGACGATCACGCGCGAAATGATCGTGGTGATCCAGGGCCTGATCATCCTGTTCTGCGGCGCGCTGGAAAACCTGTTCCGCGTTCCGCTCGAAATCTATTTCGCCAAGAAGTAAGGGGGCGCGGCCATGGATATGACCATCAGCATCCTGGATGCGACCATCCGCGTGGCAACGCCACTGATTCTGGCAGCGCTGGCGGGCATGTTCACCGAACGGTCGGGCGTGGTCGATATCGGCCTGGAAGGCAAGATGCTGGGGGCGTGCTTTGCCTCAGCCGCCGTGGCCTTCATCACCCGCGATCCTTGGCTGGGCTTGCTGGCCGGTATTCTCACCTCGCTGTCGCTGGCGATGGTGCAGGGCCTCGCTTCGATCAGCTTCAACGGCAACCAGATGGTCGCCGGGATGTCAGTGAACATCGTCGCCTCCGGCCTGACGCCGGTGCTGGCACTGGCCTTTTTCCAGCAAGGCGGGCGCACCCCATCGCTGGATCCGGTCAGCCGCTTCACCCCGGTTGAACTGCCCTTCGCCAAAGAGATCGCCGATGTGCCGATCATCGGGCCGATCTACAGCGATCTTCTGTCCGGCCACACCGCCGACACCTATCTGATGATCCTGATCGTGCCGCTGGTCGCCTGGGTGTTCCATCAAACCCGCTTCGGCCTGCGCCTGCGCGCCGTGGGGGAAAATCCCCATGCGCTGGATACCGCCGGGATCAGCGTGGCCCGTACCCGGTATCTCGCCATGGCCTGCGGCGGCGTGCTGTGCGGTGTGGCGGGATCGGGCCTGGCCATCGCGCAGACCGGCAGCTTCCTGCAGGATATGACCGCCGGGCGCGGGTTCCTGGCGCTGGCTGCGCTGATTTTCGGCAAATGGCGGCCCTGGCCGACCCTGCTGGCCTGCCTGCTGTTCGCGCTGACCGATGCCCTGCAGGTGCGGTTGCAGGGGGTGGCATTGCCAGGAATCGGGACCATTCCGGTCCAGTTCATCCAGGCGGTGCCCTATATCCTGACCGTGCTGCTGCTGGCCGGCTTTGTCGGCAAGGCCGTCGCCCCCAAGGCGATCGGCATCCCCTATGTCAAGTCGCGGTGACCGGGCCATGCCGACGAGTATGCCAAGCAGCCGCAAAGCCGATCTGATCGCAGCCGCCAGGGCCGTGCGCGCCCGGGCCTATGCCCCCTATTCCAACTATCATGTCGGGGCTGCGCTGCTGGGCGAAAGCGGGCAGATTCATACCGGCGCGAATGTGGAAAACGCGGCCTTCCCGCAAGGGCAATGCGCCGAAGCCAGCGCCATTGGCGCGCTGATTGCGGCGGGCGACCGGCGGATTGTCGAAGCAGCGGTCATCGGGTCCGGTCCCGATCTGTGCACCCCATGCGGCGGGTGCCGCCAGCGCCTGTTCGAATTTGGCGGGCCGGCGCTGATCGTGCATCTGTGCGACAGCGAGGGGCGGTCGGAAACCGTGACGCTGGAGGACCTGCTGCCGCGCGCCTTCGGCCCGGCGCATCTGACCTGACTGGCCGGGGGCACCGCCGGTGGACGACCGCATCCAGTCGAGCCTGTGGGTCGGGGCGGAAATCCGCCTGGCCAACAGCCGCGGAACGCCGATGATGGTGATCCGGCGGGGGGAGGCGCAGTCCGGCGCGATCCTGGTCAAGATCAACCGTCTGGATGGCACCGCCACGGTCTTGAGCCAGACCCGCACGCCGGACGGGCGCCTGGCCTGGCTGCGGGCGACCGGGCCGGACCCCGTGCCGGAAGCCGATGCCGACGGGTATATCGAGCGTCAAATCCGTTATGACCCTGATCTGTGGGTGCTGGAGCTGGAAGACCGCACCGGGCAGATTCCGTTTGGAGAGCCAATCCTATGACCGATACCCACTCCCCGCCCCTGTCCCAGCGCCAGCCGGTAGAAGCGGCTGTCCATGCCCTGCGCGCGGCCTTGTCCCAGGCGGGCAAGGGGGATTTCACGCCCAAGGCGGCGGTGATCCTCGGCTCCGGCCTTGGCGGGCTGGCGGATCGGGTGGAGCATGCGTTGCGCCTGCCCTATGCGGCGATTCCGGGGTTTCCGGTCAGCACCGTCCACGGCCATGCCGGGGAATTGATCCTGGGCTGGGTCGGCCACACGCCGATCGCCATGTTCAAGGGCCGCGTGCATACCTATGAAGGCCAGGGATCGGGCGCGATGGCAGTGCCGATTCGCACCCTGCGCGCCCTGGGCGCGGATCTGCTGGTGGTCACCAACGCCGCCGGATCGCTGCGGCCGGAAGTCGGCCCCGGTCGTCTGATGCTGATCACCGATCACATCAACCTGCTGCCCAATCCCCTGATCGGCCCGAATGACGACAGTATCGGCCCGCGCTTCCCCGGCATGGCCGATGCCTATAGCCCGGCCCACCGCGCCACGCTGAAGGCCCTGGCCGCCCGCCACGGCATCGACCTGGCCGAAGGGGTCTATCTGGCGGTCAGCGGCCCGTGTTTCGAGACCGCAGCCGAAATTCGCGCCTTCCGAACTCTGGGGGCGGATGCGGTTGGCATGTCCACGGTGCCAGAGGTGATTCTGGCCCGTCACTGCGGGCTGGAGGTTGCCGCGGTGTCAGCCATTACCAATCTGGCTGAGGGCATGACAGATATCCCCTTGAGTCACGACCAGACATTGCAGTATGCCGGAGTGGCAGCGAGGGATCTCTCGACCCTAGTGCTGGGCTTCTTGGAAGGGTTGGCGGCATGAACCTGCAAGCCATCGCGGCGCGCGCGGTCGGACTTCTCGATCTCACCTCGCTGAACGATACGGATACGGAGCAGACGATCCGCGCCCTGTGCGCCAAGGCGGTGACCCCCGCCGGGCCGGTGGCGGCCATCTGCATCTATCCCAAATTCGTCGACCTGGCGAATGACCTGATTGACCAGCGAATCGGGCTTGCCACCGTGGTCAATTTCCCCGGCGGCGACGGCGACCGGCGCAGCATCGAGGCCGAAGTGAAGGCCGCGCTGGCCGATGGCGCAGACGAAATCGACATGGTGTTTCCCTATCGCGCCTTCCTGGCCGGGAAAAAGACCATGGCGCGTGATCTGGTGGCGGCGGCCCGGTCGGCCTGCACCCCCGGTACGGTGCTGAAAGTGATTCTGGAAACCGGCGCGCTGGAAACCCCGGCGGCGATCCGGGAGGCATCGGAAGCGGCGATCCAGTCCGGGGCCGATTTCCTCAAAACCTCTACCGGCAAGATCGCAAAGGGGGCCACCCTGGCGGCAGCGCGGGTGATGTTGCAGGTGATCCACGAAATGGACCCGGAAGTCGGCTTGAAGGTTTCGGGCGGCGTGCGCACCACCGGCGATGCCGGGGCCTATCTGGCGCTGGCCGACGAGATCATGGGGCCGAACTGGGTGTCGCCCGACACGATGCGGATCGGCGCCTCCTCGCTGCTGGACGATCTGTTGCGCACCCTGGGCCATCTGCCCCCCATTCCGGCCGGGTCCCCCAGCGGCTACTGATATCAGCGGCTATTGAGTCTAGACACAGAGCATCATGACCTATCTTCCGCAGGAACTGATCCGCATCAAACGCGATGGCGGGGCACTGACGGCCGAGCAAATCCGTTTTCTGGTCGCCGGCATCGCCGATGGCGGCCTGGCCAACGAACAGGTTGGCGCCTTCGCCATGGCGGTGTTTCTGAACGGCATGACCGATGCCGAATGCGTTGCCCTGACCCTGGCGATGCGCGACAGCGGCACTGTGATGGACTGGCGCCCCCATGGGCTGGGCAAGGCAATCGGCAGCCGCCCGGTGGTCGATAAACATTCGACCGGCGGTGTGGGCGATAAGGTTTCGCTGATGCTGGCGCCGATGGTGGCCGCCTGCGGCGCGGCAGTGCCGATGGTGTCGGGACGCGGCCTGGGCCATACCGGCGGCACGCTGGACAAGTTCGAATCGATCCCCGGCTATAACGCCATGCCGTCGCCAGAGCTGTTCGCCAGCGTCACCAAGACGGTCGGCTGCGCCATAATCGGGCAGACCAGGTCGATCGCCCCGGCCGACAAGCGGCTCTATGCCGTGCGCGATGTCACCGCAACGGTCGAATCCATCTGGCTGATCACCGCGTCGATCCTGTCGAAGAAGCTGGCGGCGGGCCTGGATGCGCTGGTCATGGATGTCAAGTTCGGCTCCGGCTCGTTCATGGGGGCGTTCGACCGGTCCAAGGCGCTGGCGGAGAATATCGTCAAGGTGGCAAACGGGGCGGGCACCCCGACCCGCGCCTTGCTGACCGACATGAACGAGGTTCTGGGCCTGACCGCAGGCAATGCCGTGGAAATGCGCGAGGCGGTGGAATACCTGACCGGCGCGCGCCGCGAGGCCCGCCTGCACGAGGTGACGGTGGCGTTGGCAGTGGAAATGTTGCTGGCCGCCGGGATCTTCGCCGATGCCGACAGCGCCCGGCGCGATGTGCTGGCCAAGCTGGACAGCGGCGCGGCGGCGGATCATTTCGCCCGCATGGTCTCGGCCCTGGGCGGCCCAGCCGATTTTGTCGAGAAGCTGGACCATCATCTGCCGAAAGCGCCGCTGACCGTCGCCATCCCCGCCCCACGCGCCGGGTTTGTCAGCGCGATCGATACCCGCGCGGTCGGCCTGGCCGTGGTCGCCATGGGCGGTGGGCGGACCCGGGCCGATCAGGCCATCGACCATGCGGTCGGCCTGGTCGATATTCTGGGCCTGGGTGCGCCGGTTCAGGCCGGACAGCCGCTGGCACTAGCCCATGTGCGCGATCACGCCCAGGCCGATCAGGCGATTCGCATGGTGCAGGCCGCCATGACCATCGCCGATGCCAAACCGCAGCCGGGCCCGGTGGTGGCCGCCCAGATCGGCGGCTAACCCAGCATATCGGGTGCCGAAACCCCTTTTGTTTTGGCGCCAGTCGGCCATATTAGCGGGATGAGCACACGAGCCTTTATCCTGGTAATGGACAGCTTCGGCATCGGCGCGACGCCCGATGCGGCGAAGTTCGGTGATGTCGGGTCAAACACGCTGGGCCATATCGCCGCCCAGCGTGCGGCAGCGGGGCACCCCCTGCGCCTGCCCAATCTGGAAGCGCTGGGCCTGGGCGCAGCGGCGCAGCTGGCCAGCGGCAGCCTGCCTGCAGGCTTTACCCGGCAGGACGGGTTTACCGGCGCCTATGCCGCCGCGCGCGAACGATCCTTCGGCAAGGACACGCCGTCCGGCCATTGGGAAATTGCCGGGGTGCCGGTCGAATTCGACTGGGGCTATTTCCCCAAAGAGGTGCCGAGTTTCCCCGCCGCCCTGACCGATGCCCTGATTGCCGAGGCCGGATTGCCCGGCCTGCTGGGCAATTGCCACGCGTCTGGCACCACGATCATCGACGAGCTGGGGGCAGAGCATCTGCGCACCGGCAAGCCGATTGTCTATACCTCAGCCGATTCAGTGTTCCAGATTGCTGCGCATGAGGAGGCATTCGGGCTGGACCGGCTGTACGAGGTGTGCAAGATCGCCCGCCGGCTGGTTGACGGCTACAATATCGGCCGGGTCATCGCCCGCCCCTTCATCGGTGCGCCGGGCACCTTCAAGCGCACGGGCAACCGCAAGGATCTGGCCGTGCCACCGCCTGCCCCCACCCTGCTGGACCGGCTGGTCGCCAGCGGCGGGGAGGTGATCGCCATCGGCAAGGTCGGCGATATCTATGCCCATCATGGCATCAGCCGTGTGATTAAGGGCGACGGCAATGCCGCCCTGTTCGACCGGATGATGGAACAGGCCGCCAGCGCCCCGGATCGTGCGCTGGTCTTCACCAATTTCGTCGATTTCGACACGCTCTACGGCCATCGCCGCGATGTCGACGGCTATGCCGATGCGCTGGAGGCGTTCGACGCCCGCCTGCCGGAGTTCCTGCAGGCCCTGCGGCCCGGCGATCTGGCCCTGATCACCGCCGATCACGGCTGCGATCCCACCTGGCCCGGGTCGGACCATACGCGCGAACATGTGCCGGTGCTGCTGTTCGGCCCGGCGGCGAAGCCCGGCGCATACGGCATCCGCGACAGTTTCGCCGATATGGGACAGACGCTGGCGGCCCATCTGGGCCTGGGCGATCTGCCTGCCGGCCGCGCATTGTTTCAATAGAGCCAGCATAGGCGGCAAGGCATGAGCGAGGTTTTCCTGTGCGATGGGGTGCGCACCCCCTTCGGCCGCTATGGCGGCGCGCTGTCGGGCATCCGGGCGGATGATCTGGCCGCGCTGCCGCTGACCGCCTTGCAGGCCCGCAACCCGCAGGTTGATTGGGCGGCGGTCGATGAGGTGATTTTCGGCTGCGCCAATCAGGCCGGGGAAGATAACCGGAACGTCGCGCGCATGGCTTTGCTGCTGGCCGGGCTGCCGCCTTCGGTTCCGGGCGTGACGGTCAATCGCCTGTGCGCATCCGGGCTGGAGGCGATTGCCAACGGTGCCCGGCTGATCCGCAGTGGCGAGGCCGATCTGGTGCTGGCGGGCGGCGTTGAAAGCATGAGCCGCGCGCCCTTCGTCATGGCCAAGGCCGAAACCCCGTTCAGCCGCCAGATGGCGCTGGAGGATACCACCATCGGCTGGCGCTTCATCAACCCGAAGCTGCACGCTGGCTATGGCACCGAGTCCATGCCGGAGACGGCAGAGAACCTGGCGGCGGAATTCGGCATTTCCCGCGCCGATCAGGATGCCTATGCCCTGCGCAGCCAGCAGCGGGCGGCGGCGGCACAGGCGGCCGGTCTGCTGGCCCAGGACATTATCCCGGTTGAGGTTCCGGCCCGCAAAGGCGCAGGACAGGCGGCCGCGACTGTCGTTACCGTTGACGAACAGCCGCGCCCCGAAACCAGCCTGGACTCGCTGGCCCGCCTGCCGACGCCGTTCCGCGCGGGTGGCACGGTGACGGCGGGCAATGCGTCCGGCGTCAATGACGGGGCGGGGGCGGTGATTCTGGCCAGCCCCGCAGCGGTCAAGCGCCATGGCCTGACACCGCGCGCCCGCATCCTGGGCAGCGCCAGCGCCGGGGTGCCGCCGCGCATCATGGGCATCGGCCCGGTGCCCGCGCTCACCCGGCTGCTTCAGCGCCATGACCTGACGCTGAATGCCCTTGTCAGCCTGGAATTGAATGAGGCTTTCGCCGCTCAAGTTCTCGCCTGTCTGCGGCAGCTGGGCCTGCCGGACGATACCCCTCAGGTCAATCCGCTGGGCGGGGCGATTGCCCTCGGCCATCCCTTGGGCGCATCGGGCGTGCGCCTGGCGCTCGCCGCCATCGGCCAGATGAACCGGACCCAGGGCCAATACGCCGCTGCCAGCCTGTGCGTCGGCGTCGGCCAGGGCCTGGCCACCCTGTTCGCCGCCGTCTAAGTCCCCTCCCCCCCTTTAGCCGGCGTCTTTCGGCCGCCCCACCTGCCGGATTGCAGCAGTGACATCGGCCAGCGCGGGGGCGATGCTGCGGGCGATCTGCCATACTTGCGGAACCTGCAACCGGGCCCCGGGCGGAACCGGCACCAGCCGCCCGGCTGTCAGGTGATCCCGTGCCAGGGCCAGCGGCACCATGCCCCAGCCCAGACCGGCCAAGGCCGCATCGACAAAGGCATGAGAGGATGGCAGCCAGTGGGTCGGCGGGGCAATCCCGCCAATACCGATCTGATGCAGCCACCGGGCCTGTAAACGGTCTTTCTGATTGAAAGTCAGGCAGGGGGCGGCGGCAAAACAATCCTGCAAGGGGCGCGCCGGCGCATCGGCAAACCATCGGGCCACAAACGCCGGGCTGGCAACGGCGCAATAGTCCAGGGGGCCAAGCGGCACCGCATCGCAGCCCGGCAGCGGCTTCCGGCGGGCGGTGATCGCGGCGGCCACATCGCCCCGGCTTAGCCATTCCGCACTATGGTCCTGATCGTCCAGCACCACATCGAACAGCCGGTTCGGGCAGGCCGCCAAGGCCGGGATAACCCAGGTCGCCAGGGCATCGGCCGGAATGGCGATGCGCACCGGGCTCCTGTGCCCGCCCGTCCCCGCCAGACCGGGCAAGGCCGCGTGCAGATCCGCCTCCAGCAGTTCCACCCGCTGCCAGTGCCGCAGCAGAATGGCCCCGGCCGCCGTCGGCTGGCACGGCGTTCCCCGCTGGATCACACTGGTGCCGGTGCGGTCCTCCAACGCCCGAATGCGTTGCGATACGGCCGACGGCGTGATCGACAGCGCCCGCGCCGCCAGTTCGAAGCTGCCGGTGCGGATGATGGCCGCCAATGTCGCCACCTGCCCGTAATCCAGCGTCATAAGTGATCCTTATGCTGAATAAGTTTAATTCAGTTTTCCTTTATCGAAGCCTCCGGCACAAGAGGGGGATCGATAGGAGGAACAGGATGGGTGCTGCCTTTACCGCCGGATTTTCCTTGGGCTTGAGCTTGATTGTCGCCATCGGGGCGCAGAATGCGTTTGTGCTGCGGCAGGGCCTGCGGGGGGAACATGTCGCCCTTGTCTGCGCCATCTGCGCCGCGTCCGACGCCGTCCTGATCGCGGTCGGCGTGTTCGGGATGGATTGGATCCGGGACCGCCTGCCCTGGATCGAACCCCTGATGCGCTATGGCGGCGCCGGGTTTCTGCTGGTCTATGCCGGCCTGAAGTTGCGCAGCGCGTGGCGCGCCGGCCATGCCGCGCTGACTGTGGACGGCCAGGCCGCATCCCGCGCGCCAGTGGCGCCGGTGATTGCCGCCTGCCTCGCCTTCACCTGGCTCAATCCGCATGTCTATCTGGATACGGTGGTGCTGCTCGGCTCGATCGCGGTGCAATACGCCCCGGACCATGCCATTTTCGCCGCCGGCGCGATGAGCGCCTCGCTGGTGTTTTTCGTCTCCCTCGGCTACGGCGCCCGGCTGCTGCGCCCGGTCTTTGCCCGCCCGGCCGCCTGGCGGGTGCTGGATCTCGCCATCGCCGCAATCTTGATCGTGCTGGCACTTGGGCTGCTGTGGCCAGGTGCCGACGCCGCTTGACCTGACAGGTCTGCAGGGGGGAGGATGCCCCGCCGACGATCCCGGAAGGGCAAACCCATGACCGAACCCACCACCCTGCTGAAAGCGGCCAGCGCGGACCACCCCCATGCCGAAGGCCAATGCCTGTGCGGCGCGGTCCGTTTCCGTTTCGCCCTGCCCAGCAAATGGGTTGCCCATTGCCATTGCACCCTGTGCCAGCGGGCGCATGGGGCGGGCTTCGTGACCTGGGTTGGCGCGCGCAGCGAGGCGACGGAGATTCTGGACCCGGATGGCGCTTTGCGCTGGTATTCCTCCAGCCCGCGCGCAGAACGCGGCTTTTGCAGCCGGTGCGGCAGCCCGATGGTGTTCCGGTCACAGGATTGGCCGGGGGAGTTCCATTTCGCCCGGGCGCTGGTCACCAGCCCGCTTGACCGGGAGCCGATGGGCCATGTGTTCTATGATAGTCACGTATCCTGATCACCCTGGGCGATACGCTGCCCCGGCAAGACGATCCCCGCTAAAACGACCCCCGGCAAAACGATCCGCACACCCCTTGATCCCCAGCCATCAGCGCTCCTGCCATGACCCAGTCTGACGCCACGCTCGCCACCCTGTTCGTCACCCGCCTGTATCAGGCGCAGCTGGCCGATACAGCGGAGGTACTGCCGGAGCTTGCCGCCTCCTGCCGGGCTGCGGCAGCGGATGACGAGGCCGGACAGGCCTGGTCGGCCAAGCATGGCTATCCGGGCTATACGTCCTACGCCTCGCTGGACGACCTGGCCTGGCGCTTCCCGGCAATGAAGGCGCTGACCCGGCAGTTGGACCGGCACGCCAAGGCCTTTGCCAAGATATTGGACTGGGATCTGACGGGCGGCCGGCTGGCGCTCAATTCCCTGTGGATCAATGTGCTGGACCCGGGCGGGTTTCATTCCGGCCATATCCACCCCAACAGCGTGATCAGCGGCACGGTGTATGTGGAGGTGCCGAAAGGCTCTAGCGCAATCCGTTTCGAAGACCCGCGCCTGCCCCTGATGATGGCAACCCCACCCCTCAAGACCAAGCCAGCGCCGAACCATCAGCGCTTTGTCTCAATCACCCCAACCGCCGGGACGATTTTGCTGTGGGAAAGCTGGCTGCGCCACGAAGTCCCCCTCAACCGCGCCCCAACCGAACGCCTGTCGATCAGCTTCAATTATGGGTGGGGGGAGGGGGGATAGGGGGCTTATAGACGACTAAAAATACATAGAATATTACTTCTATGCAGTCATTTTCCTGACGTGCAACATTCTGAGCGAGCATCCCTATAATGCCCCCAAAACCTATTGATCATTCGGAGTTGTGTGAGGCCGTAGAGTTTATTCAGGCAACCCATCACAAGATGAGTGACTTCTGGAGTAACTGCTCTGGCTGGGCGCCGGTTGAAGCGGCGGCGATACTCCAAGAGGCACGCATGGATATCCATGCATCGTTGGCAGATTGTCTTAGCCTTTGGATTCGGCCGAAGGGAAAGGCATTGACACTAGGGGAACTCGTATTGGCATGGGCTAATTTAGGCAGCCTTATGGAGAGCACCTTGATGCTTTTTCTATGCGTCTACTACAATGACTACGAAAAATCGCTTAATCTTAAAAAACACAATATGACTAAGGAAAATGGAGAACCCCACATCCCGACCAGCCTCACACTATCTAAAATTAGAAAATTCTTAAATTCAGAGGATTTATTTACGGGAGAGCACATGAATTTTATCGGATACGTTCAGGTGCGCAGGAATTCTATACATGCCCTAAAAAAGCAGGACATCGGAGATTATAATAATTTCATCGAAGCAATTATTAAATATAAGGATTTCGTAAAACATGTTGATATGTCGCTACCTTATCCCTAATCCTATTACGATGCCCCAAACGGTTTTGCCCCCTCTGTCTTTCGACGGGGGGTGTTTATGGGATGTGTTTTGTATTTGGTTGCGGGGGCCGGATTTGAACCGACGACCTTCAGGTTATGAGCCTGACGAG
>CAYRWZ010000022.1:0-3831 GCA_964428065.1 uncultured Comamonadaceae bacterium
GACTTGGCCGCCGATGCCAAGCGCGACGTCACCAGCAAAGACTCCCTTCTTCCGCAGTCGTCGCGCCCGTTGCGAGACCGGATCCGGGTCGAACCGGCCGGCTTTACCCCCAGCGACGCGCTGCTGAAGGATCTGGACAGTCAGGGCCAGATGGGGGACTGCACTCATGAATCGCCCTGTCTGATGGCGAAAATCGATATCGATCAGGACGGGGTGGACGATCTTCTGGTCGTCTCAATCAGCCGCCGCACCACCCAGGCGGTCGCCTGGCGGCTGGGCGGTGATGGGGCACTCTCCACGCTGATCGCACGGTTCGAGGCGACGGAGGCTGCAAACCTGGCCCGCGACCCGCTATCGCTGGAACAGACGCAGATCCTGGTACCGGGCATCGGCACGATCCTGCTGCGCTAAAGCAATGAGCGCCCCTACTCCACCGCTGCGCCGGCCTTGAACCAGGCCGCCAGCAGTGCCCGTTCTTCCTCGGTCATGCCGGTGACATTGCCTTGCGGCATGGACCGGCGCACCACCGCCTGCTCATGCACGCGGCTGGCCCAGCGCTTGATATCCGCCGGGGTTTCCAGCCGCACGCCCGCCGGGGCGCTGGCAACCCCGGTGCGGGATGGCACGGCGGCGTGGCAGGCGATGCAACGATTGTCCAGCACCGCCTTGACATTGGCAAAGGTCACCCGTTCCGGCGCAATGACGATCTGCGGCCCCGCCGGCCGGTCCGGGCGGGGATAAAGGAACACCGCCAGGCCCGCCAGCAGCGCTGCCCCGGCCAGCGGCAGGGCCGGGCGGATGATGCCCTTGTGGCGTAGATTGAAGAAATGCCGGATCAGCATCCCCGCCACGGTGATGACCAGCAGCACGGCCCAGTTCCACCGGCCGGAAAAGGTCATCGGGTAATGGTTGCTGATCATGATGAACAGCACCGGCAGGGTCAGATAATTATTGTGGACGGACCGCTGCTTGCCGCGCAGGCCATAGCGCGGATCGGGTTCCTGCCCGGCGGCGATGGCGGCGACCATCTTTTTCTGGCCGGGGATGATGGTGAAAAACACATTCGCCACCATGCAAGTGCCCAGCATGGCGCCGATATGGATAAAGGCCGCGCGCCCACCCAACAGCTGGCTGAGGCCATAGGCAAGCCCCCCCAGCACGACCAGGCCGATGACGGCGAAATCCAGCCCGCTCTCTACCAGGCTGGTCCGGCACAGCCCTTCATAGATCAGCCAGCCGAGCACCAGCACCCCGGCGCCGATGCCTACCGCCTGCCAGGGTTCCAGCGGCATCACCTCCGGGTCGATCATGAAGCTGGACGCGCCCGCCCAATACAGCAGGCCGAGCAGCCCCATGCCGCTGAGCCAGGTGAAATAGGCTTCGTATTTGAACCAGTGCAGCTTTTCGGGGATCCAGCCGGGGCCGCTCAGGAATTTGCGATTGTGATAGAAGCCGCCGCCATGGACCGACCAGATCTCCCCATAAACCCTTGGGTTCGGGTCTTTCGGCGGCACTTCCAGGTGATTGTCGAGCCAGACGAAATAGAAAGAGGAGCCGATCCACGCAATGCCAGTAATCAGGTGCAGCCAGCGCACCAGCATCTGCAACCAGTCGAGGATATAGGCATCCATAGGGTCGTTTCCCCTTTCTATGGAAGGCGCGTCTGCCTAGGCGACGCCCAGCAGGGATCGGACCAGATGGAGCTGGATTTCCGCCGCTGTCACCATCTGATCAATCGGCACGCTTTCATTGGCGGCGTGGCCCTGTGCGCCCGCGCCAGGGCCGAAATTGATGATTTCGATCCCGTCATCGGCGAAATAGCGCCCGTCAGAGACGCCAGTGGCGTTGAGGAACTGCGCCGGGCGGCCGGTGACGCTGCGGATCGCCTCCTGAAACGCGGTGACGCCCAGGCCGTCGGCCGGGGCGCGGAAGCCGTTGGTGCCGCGCAGAAACTCCACCCGCACGCTTTCCGACGGCTCCCCCGCGCTGGCAACGATATCGCGGATTTCTTCAAACGCGGCGGTCACGCTTTCGCCCGGCAGCACGCGGCGATCCAGTTCCACCCAGCAGAAATTGGGCACCACATTGGTGTTATGCCCGCCCCGGATCATGCCGATATTGTTGGTCGATTGCATCGGCCCATCGACCCGCGCGGCCAGACGCGGCCCCAGGACGGCCTCCAGGCGGGTCAGAACCCGCATCATGCGGGCAATCGCATTGTCGCCCGCGCTGGGATTGCCCGCATGGGCGGCGCGGCCGGTGGCTTCGATCCGCACCCACAGCACGCCCCGTTCGGCGGTGATCAGGTTGTTTTCGGTCTGCGCGCCCAGAATCAGCACATCCGGCGTCACCCGCCCGGTTTCCCTGAGGTAAAACATGCCGTCGGGGCCAAGATTTTCCTCATCGGCGACAAAGGTGAAGGTGACGGTGCCCGTGGTCGGCCCGCCGCGCCGGGCAATTTCTTCTGCCAGCCAGATCTGCACCGCCATATTGCCCTTGCCGTTGCCCGCACCCAGGCCGAACACCTGCCCGTCCTTAATCACGGCCTGAAACGGATCGGTCGCCCACATGGCCCGTTCGCCGACCGAAACCGTATCGGCATGGGCATTGAACACGATCTGCGGTCCCCCCACCCCCGGCCCCGCTCCCGGCCCCCCTTCGCCGTTACCGCCGCCCAGCGCCGCAACCACATTGTCATAGCCCTTGGCCGCTGCCTCACCAGGCCGGGTCACGATTTCGGTCCTGTATCCCGCGCGGGTAAGCCGGTCGGCGGTATAGGCCGCGATCTGGCGGCAATCGCCGGGCGGGAAATGACTGGGGATCGCAATCAGGTCGCGCAAAATGGCAACGACGGCGTCGCGGGTTTGGGCGGGATCGAAGCGCAGGCTCATGGCGGAAAACTCGATGGGGAGAGGGGAAAAAAGGAGGCGGCGGACCGTTTACGAATCGGCCAGATGGACCAGGGTTTCGGCCAGAACCCGCGCCCCGGCGGCGCAATCGGCCTCGGTCGCGGATTCGATCTCGTTATGGCTGATCCCGCCCGCGCAGGGGATGAACACCATCCCGGTCGGGCACAGGCGGGCCAGAAACTTGGCATCGTGATTGGCCCCGGATGGCAGGGCATGGTGCTTATAACCCAGCGCACGGGTCACAGTTCCCACCAGCCCCACCACCGCCGGATCGAAGGCGACCGGCGGTCCGGTGAAGGTTTCAGTCACCGTCACCCGGCAGGGACCGGCATGGGTTTTCAGCACCGGGGTGATCAGATTGCCGAGCTGTTCCACCCGCGCCGGATCGGGATGGCGGAAATCGATCGTATAGACCACCCGCCCCGGCACCGTGTTGGGGGAGCCGGGTTCGACGCTCATCCGCCCGACCGTGAAGCGCACGATATCGTCACTATCCTCCATCACCCGGCGCAGGGCGGCGATGCCGTCCAGCGCGGTCATCAGGGCATCCTTGCGCTGGCGATGGGGGGTGGTGCCGGCATGGGCCTCGCTGCCCAGCACCTCGACCGAAAACCAGCGCGATCCCTGAATCCCGGTCACGACGCCGATGGTGTCGCCCGCTGCCTCAAGCCGAGGCCCCTGCTCGATATGGGCCTCGACATAGGCATGGACCGGACGGCCAAGCGGGCGATGCGGGCCGATAGGCGGCAGGGCGGCCAGCGCGTCGGCGACACTGACGCCATCGGCATCGCGCACCGCCAGCGAGGCCGCCAGATCCATCGCCCCGGCATAGCAGGCCGATCCCATGCAGCCGGGCTGGAAGCGCGCCCCTTCCTCGTTGGTCCAGGCCACAACTTCGATGGCCCGGCGGGTCGGACGGTCC
>CAYRWZ010000022.1:3920-25463 GCA_964428065.1 uncultured Comamonadaceae bacterium
GGGGGCAGGTCCGGCTCCCGCCCATCGCGGCGCAAAAACAGATTGCCGATCGCATCCTCGAACACGGCGAAGCCGCGCGCGACGCCCCAACCCGCCAGCCGCTGCCGGGCCGCGCCATCCTCTGACGTCAGCGCCAGCCGCTTGACCCCGCCGCGTGCGGTGGCGCCGATGTGCGCCAGATCGGCCAGCCGCCCGGCCAGCCTTGTCTGCGAGACCGCCGCCGCAACCGGGCCGACTTGCCCCGGTTGTACCTCCTGCGTTCTGCCCGCCTGCTGTCCGATTGCCATGCCCCACCCATTGCCGATAGGCTGAATTCGGATTTGGTCTGACCGGATGGTCAGGAAAATCAGTCTAACACCAGGATCGCGCCCCAAGACAATCACCAGACATCCGTCAGCGACAGGAAAGACCATGGACTTCCCACCGCCGGACTATCCCCGCGACATGGTTGGGTACGGGGCCACCCCGCCCCAGGCCGATTGGCCGGGTGGCGCCCGCATCGCAGTCAGCTTCGTGCTGAATTACGAGGAAGGGGGCGAAAACAGCGTTCTGCATGGCGATGCGGCGTCGGAGGCATTCCTGTCGGAAATCATCGGCGCGCAGCCGATCCCCGGCGCGCGGCACATGAACATGGAAAGCATCTATGAATATGGCAGCCGCGCCGGGGTCTGGCGGCTGCTGCGGCTGTTCGCCGACTATCGGATGCCGCTGACCGTCTATGCCGTCACCATGGCGCTGGCCCGCCACCCCGATCTGGCGCGCGCACTGGTCGATCACGGCCACGAAATCGCCAGCCACGGCCATCGCTGGATCGATTATCAGCATATCCCGGCAGAACGCGAACGGGCCGATATGCTGGAATCGATCCGGGTGATCGAAGCCCTGACCGGCCACCGCCCGCTGGGCTTCTATCTGGGCCGGTGCAGCCCGAACACCCACCGTCTGGTCGCAGAAGAAGGCGGGTTCCTGTACCACAGCGACACATATGCCGACGATCTGCCCTATTGGGACCGCAGCCACGGTCGGCCGCAGTTGATGCTGCCCTATACCCTGGATGCCAACGACATGCGCTTTGCCACCGCACAGGGCTTCAATACCGGCGATCAGTTCTTCGCCTATCTGCGCGACAGTTTCGATACCCTGTACCGCGAGGGGGCGGAGGCACCGAAAATGCTGTCCATCGGCCTGCATTGCCGCCTGGTCGGGCGGCCCGGACGGGTTGAGGGGCTGCGCCGGTTTCTGGACCATATCGCGCGGCATGACCGGGTGTGGGTCGCCCGCCGTATCGACATCGCCCGCCACTGGATCGCCCGCCACCCGGCGTGATCGCCCCCCCTTTTCCAAGCCCCCTTGCCAAATCCGGGCAAACGGCGCGAGAATTTCTTGACCGTTTGATCGAAAACCGATGGGCGGATGCAAGGGGGCGAATGGTGCAAACCAGCCGGGCCGATTCGGGCAATACCATCCGCTTTGTCATGGGCGGCGCGGTGCAGGAGGTGACTGTCACCGACCCGACCCAGACGGTGCTGGACTGGTTGCGCGGCGCCCCCTGCCGACGCGTCGGCACCAAGGAAGGCTGTGCGGAGGGCGATTGCGGCGCCTGCACAGTGATGATCGGCGACTTGCAGGCCGATGGCGGCGTCGCCTATCGCGCGGTCAATGCCTGCATCCAGTTTCTGCCCATGCTGGACGGCAAGGAACTGGTGACGGTGGAGGATCTGGCCCCTGCCGAGGCCGGGGCGCAGCCGAAACTCCACCCCGTGCAGCAAGCGATGGTGGACCGGCACGCCAGCCAGTGCGGCTTCTGCACCCCCGGCTTCGTGATGAGCCTCTATGCCCTGTATCAGCAGCATGAAACCGCGCCCGACCGCACCGCGATCAACGATTGCCTGGCCGGGAACCTGTGCCGCTGCACCGGCTATCGCCCGATTGTCGATGCGGCGCAGGCCATGTTCACCGCCCCCCGGCAGCCCCATGCTGCGCCGGTTGCGCTGTTGCAGGCGATCCAGCGGGCCGCCCCCCTGTCGATCACGACAGAGGATGGCCGCCGTTTCGATGCGCCGCGCAGTCTGGACGCGCTGTGCGATCTTGCCGCCCGCTTCCCCGATGCCGTGCTGCTGGCCGGGGCGACCGATATCGGCCTGTGGGTGACCAAGCAGCTCCACGACCCACCGCATCTGATTTCCCTGGCCGGGGTGCCGGAATTGCAGCGGATCGAGCAGACCGAAACCGCGCTTCAGTTCGGCGCGGGCGTCACCTACAGCGCCGCCCTGCCGGTGCTGGGGGCGCTGCACCCGGATCTGGACGGGTTGCTGCGCCGCATCGGCTCCACCCAGATCCGCAACAGCGGCACACTCGGCGGCAATATCGCCAATGCCTCCCCCATCGGCGACACTATGCCCGCGCTGATCGCCCTGGGTGCCACGATCGAATTGCGGGGTGGGGTGGAAGGTGAGGTGGGGAGCCGCACCCTGCCGCTGGAAGAGTTCTTCCTCGACTATCGCAAGACTGCGCGTCGGCCGGGAGAGATCGTCACCCGGATCATCCTGCCCTATCCCGATCCCGATGCGCTGTTCGCCACCTATAAGGTCTCCAAGCGCGTCGATCAGGATATTTCCGCCGTGTGCGGCGGTTTCTATGTCGAAACCCGGGGCGGGCGGATTAGCGTGGCGCGGCTGGCCTATGGCGGCATGGCGGGCACCCCGAAGCGCGCGGCGGGGGCAGAGGCCGCCTTGCTGGGCCGTCCGTTCGATCTGACCAGCATTGCCGGTGCCATGCAGGCGCTGGAGGGGGATTTCACCCCCTTGAGCGATATGCGCGCCAGCGCCCAGTACCGGATGAGCGTCGCCCGCAACCTGCTGATGCGCTTCTATCTGGAAACGGCGGCCGATGCCCACAACGGGGTCGGGCAGGAGGGGGTGTCGCAGAATGGGGGCGCGTCATGAGCGACATTGACAACACCGCCCCCACCGCCACCGCCGAACCCGCAACCGGCGCCCCCCTGCCCCATGACAGCGCCGTGGCCCATGTGCGGGGCGCGGCGGCCTATATCGACGATCTGCCCGAACCTGCCGGACTGCTCCACGCCGCCATCGGGATGAGCCGCCATGCCCATGCCCGCCTGCTGGGGCTGGATCTTTCGGCCGTTCGGGCGGCGCCGGGCGTGGTGGATGTGCTGACCGCGCGCGATATTCCGGGCGACAATAATGTCGGCCCGGTGCTGAAAGACGATCCCATCTTTGCCGATGGGGTGATCGAGTATCACGGCCAGTCGGTTTTCGCCGTCCTGGCAGACAGTCACCGCGCCGCGCGCAAGGCCGCCCGCCTGGCCCGGATGGAGGTGGAGTCGCTGCCCGCGCTGCTGACCATCGAAGACGCGCTGGCCGCCCAAAGCTATATCCTGAAGCCGGAACGGATGGTGCGCGGCGATGCCGATGCCGCGCTGGCCCGCGCTACCCACCGGCTGGATGGCGTGCTGGAAATGGGCGGGCAGGATCATTTCTATCTGGAAGGGCAGATCGCCCTTGCCATACCGGGGGAGGATGGCGGGGTCACGCTCTATTCCTCCACCCAGCACCCGTCGGAGGTGCAGCATCTGGTTGCCCATGCGCTGGGCGTCAGCAGCGCGCAGGTCACGGTCGAAGTGCGCCGTCTGGGCGGCGGATTCGGCGGCAAGGAAACCCAGGCCGCGCTGTTCGCCGCGATTGCCGCGCTGTTCGCCCGCCGCACCGGCCGCCCGGTCAAGCTGCGCCTGGACCGCGACGACGATATGATCCTGACCGGCAAGCGGCACGATTTCCGCGTCGCCTATGATGTCGGCTTCGATGCCGATGGCCGGATCGAGGGCGTGCGGTTCGACCTGGCGTCGCGCTGCGGCTATTCAGCCGATCTGTCCGGCGCGATCAACGACCGCGCCATGTTCCATATCGATAATTGCTATTACCTGCCCAATGTCGCGGTCACATCCTATCGCCTGAAGACCCACACCGTCTCCAACACGGCGTTCCGCGGCTTTGGAGGGCCGCAGGGCATGATGGCGATCGAATGGGTGCTGGACGAAATCGCCCGCTTTCTGGGCCGCGATCCGCTGGATATCCGCAAGGCCAATATCTATGGCCCAGGGCGGGACATTACCCCCTATGGCCAGCAGGTGACCGATTCCGTCGCGGCGGAGATTCTGGTTCAGCTTCAGCACTCCTCCGACTATCTGGCCCGGCGCGAACAGGTGGCGCGGTTCAACCGGGAAAGCGCGGTGCTGAAGCGCGGGCTGGCGCTGACGCCGGTCAAGTTCGGCATTTCCTTCACCACCACGCATCTGAACCAGGCCGGGGCGCTGGTCCATGTCTATACCGATGGTTCGATCCACCTGAACCATGGCGGGATCGAAATGGGCCAGGGCCTATACCAGAAAGTGCGGCAGGTGGTGGCCGATGTGTTCGGCGTGCCGGTCGGGCGGGTTTTTGCCTCTGCCACCAATACCGGCAAGGTGCCGAATACCTCGGCCACGGCGGCCTCCTCCGGCGCCGATCTGAATGGCAAGGCGGCAGAGGCGGCGGCGCTGACCATCCGGCGGCGGCTGGCGGAATTCGCCGCCGAAACCCATGGCGGCAGCCCCGATTGGGTGCGGTTCGAAGGGGGGCAGGTGCTGGTGGCCGGGCACAGCATTCCCTTCGCCGATCTGGCGCGGCAGGCCTGGCTGGCGCGGATTTCGCTGTCCTCCACCGGCTTTTACGCCACCCCCGGTATCAGGTTCGACCGGGCCAGCTTTACCGGCACGCCCTTTTATTATTTCGCCTATGGCGCGGCGGTGTCGGAGGTGCTGGTCGATACCCTGACCGGCGAATACAAGGTGCTGCGGGTCGATATCCTGCACGATTGCGGCCAGACGCTGAACCCGGCGCTGGACCGGGGGCAGGTGGAAGGCGGCTTCGTCCAGGGCATGGGCTGGCTGACCGCCGAGGAACTGGTGTGGGACGGCGATGGGCGGCTACGCACCCATGCACCCTCCACCTATAAAATCCCGGCCTGTAGCGATGTTCCAGCCGATTTCCGCGTGGCGCTGCTGGTCAACCCCAACGCGGCCGATACGGTCGGCCGGTCGAAAGCAGTGGGGGAGCCGCCGTTCATGCTGGCGATTTCGGTGCTGCACGCTCTGCGCGATGCGGTGGCGGCGGTGGGCGCGGCGGGCGGCACTGCCGGGGCGCGGCCGGTTCTGCACGCCCCGGCGACACCCGAGCGGGTGCTGTTGGCGGTGGAGGCGGAACGGCAGCGCCGCCTGACCGCCCTCGGTTTGCAGGGCTGACCGGCCATGGCCGCCCCGCTGTTCGCCGAACTGGCCGCGCTGGAACAGGCGGGCCAGCCGTTCGTGCTGGTCACGGTTCTGGCGGCAGAGGGGTCCACCCCGCGCGCGGCGGGCACCAAGATGGCGGTGACGGCCGACCGCGCCATCGGCACCATCGGCGGCGGCCAGTTGGAATTTCACGCGATCGAGGCCGCGCGGGCGCTGCTGGAAGGCACGGCCAGCCAGCCGGTGACGCGGAAACTGCCGCTGGGTCCCGCCCTTGGCCAATGCTGCGGCGGCAGCGTTACCCTGCTGCTGGAGCCGATTCGCCCGCCAGCCCTGCGCCTTGCCCTGTTCGGCGCCGGGCATGTGGGCCGGGCGCTGGTGCGGGTGCTGGGCGATCTGCCCACCCGGATCGACTGGATCGACCCGCGCGCGACAGAGTTTCCCGCCAACCGGCCCTCTCCCGTCCAGGTGCAAGTGACCGAACGGGTGGAACAGGCGGTTGCCGCCCTGCCCGCTGGAACCGGGGTGCTGGTGATGACCCACAGCCATCCGCTGGATCTGGCGATTGTCGCAGCGGCACTGGCGCGGGACGATCTGCCCTATATCGGCCTGATCGGATCGGCGACCAAACGGGCGCGCTTCCTGCGGCGGCTGACGGCCATCGGCCTGGGCCCGGCGGCGGCGCAGCGGCTGATTTGCCCGATTGGCGTTGCCGGCATCCGCGACAAGCGGCCCGAAGCGATTGCCATTGCCGTTGCCGCCCAGGTGCTGCAACTGGCGGACGGGGCGCCGGTTGCCACATTCGCTGTGGGCGCAGCCGGGGTGATTGAGGAGGCCGAGCATGACGGGATTTGACGACCGCGCACCGATCCGGGCGCGACTGGCCCGGCGGATTGATCAGGCGTTGGGCAACAGCCGGGCCGATCTGGTGGTGAAGAATGTTCAGGTGTTGGATGTCGTCACCGGGCAGCTTTACCCATCGGATATCGCCATTTGCGAGGATCGCATCGTCGGCACCGGCGACCGGTACGAGGGCGAACGGCAGATCGACGGGCGCGGGCTGGTCGCCGTGCCGGGCTTTATCGACGCCCATGTGCATGTCGAATCCTCGCTGGTCACACCGGGGGAATTCGACCGCTGCGTCCTGCCGCGCGGCACCACCACGGCGATTTGCGATCCGCATGAAATCTGCAATGTCCTGGGGGAGGACGGCTTGCGCTATTTCCTCGACAGCGCGGCGGCCCTGACCATGGATTTGCGGGTGCAGCTATCGTCCTGCGTCCCGGCGACCCATCTGGAAACCTCCGGCGCGGCGCTGGGGGTGGAGACCTTGCTGGCCTATCGCACCCATCCGCGCACCCTGGGCCTGGCGGAGTTCATGAACTATCCGGGCCTGTTCGCCAAGGATGGCGAGGTGCTGGACAAGCTGGCCGCATTCGATGGCGGGCATATCGACGGCCATGCCCCGCTGGTGCGCGGGCGGCAGCTCAACGCCTATCTGGCGGCGGGAATTCGCAACTGCCACGAAACCACCAGCGCCGACGAGGCGATGGAAAAGCTGCGCAAGGGGATGCAGGTGTTGATCCGCGACGGTTCGGTCAGCCGCGATGTCGCGGCGCTGACGCCGATCCTGACCGCACAAACGGCCCCGTTCTGCGGCTTTTGCACCGATGACCGCAACCCGCTGGAAATCGGCAGCGAAGGCCATATGGATCATCTGATCCGCAGCGCGATCCGGCTGGGCGCCGATCCCGCCGATGCCTATCGCGCCGCCAGCTGGTCCACCGCCCGGCATTTCGGCCTGCGCGATCGGGGCCTGATCGCGCCCGGCCAGCGCGCCGATATCGTGCTGCTGGAGGATTTCACCGACTGCGCGGTGACGGCGGTGATCCAGGCCGGGCGGCTGGTGACGGCGGACAGTTTCGCCCAGCGCCGCCTGCCTGCGCCGGTCGGGCGCGGGTCCATCCGGCTCGACCCGGTGACGGCAGAGGATTTCGTCGCCCCCGCCCCCGGCCCGACCGGCCCGGTGATCGGCCTGCTGCCCGGCAAGATCGTCACCGAATTCCGCAGTGCCGCCCTGCCCTATCGCAACGGCGCGCGGCTGGCCGATCCGGCCGCCGATATCCTGAAAATCGCCGTGCTGGCGCGCCATGGCAAAAACCGCAATATCGGGCGCGGCTTCGTTCAGGGCTTCGGCTTCACGGCCGGGGCGATTGCCTCTTCAGTCGGGCATGACAGCCACAATGTCTGCGTGGTCGGGGCCAGCGATGCCGATATGGCCGTGGCGGTCAACCGCGTGATCGCGCTGGAGGGCGGCTTCGTTGCCGTGCGCGACGGGCAGGTGCTGGCCGAACTGCCCCTGCCGCTGGCCGGATTGATGAGCCTGGAGCCGTTCGAGACGGTGGATGCCCAGCTGCGCATACTGCGGGCCGCCGTGCGGGCGATGGGCTGCCCGCTGGAGGAGCCGTTCCTGCAACTGGCCTTCCTGCCGCTGCCGGTGATCCCCCATCTGAAGATCACCGATTTCGGCCTGGTGGACGTGGATAATTTCCGCCTGATTGCGTAGATCTGATTGCCTATTTCTCGGGCTTGTTGACCAGCGCCACTAGGGTTGCCAGCACCCCGCTGCCCAACATCAGCAAAAGGCTGACTGCGTTGATCACCGGCGTCGCCCCTTCCCGCATCTGGCCGTACATGTAAATCGGCAACGGCGCGTCGGAGCCGACCAGAATCAACGTGGTGTTGAAATTCTCGAAGCTCATCAGAAAGGCGACCACACCGGCGCCGATCAGCGACGGGGCCAGAAACGGCAGGGTGATGGTGCGCAGCGTGCGCCAGCGGCCCGCGCCCAGATCCATCGCCGCATCTTCCAGCCCCCGGTCGAACTTGCGCAAGCGGGCAGAGATGATCAGCGTCGTGATGGTCAGGATGAACGACGCCTGACCCAGCACCACCAGCGGCAGGCCGGGGCGCAGCAGGTCCAGATCGCGGGCCAGCACATCCTCCAGCCCGTTCGCCATGCGGCTGAAAAACGCCAGGATGGAAATGCCCAGGATTACACCGGGGATCACCAGCGGCCACAGCATCATGATCGACAGCAGCGATTTGCCGGGAAAATTCCGCCGTTCCAGCAGAAAGGCGTTGGTGGTGCCCAGCACGACGGTAATGACGCTGACCGCCGCCGCAACCCCCAGGCTGGTGCCGATCGCTTCCAGCATGGCGCCGTCGCGGAACACGCCCGGTTTGCCAAACAGCGCGCCGGTGCCGAAGAACCATTCCACCGTGAACCCCTTCCACGGCGGCGAGGGAAAGGCGCTGGCGTTGAAGGCGAACACCGCCACCACCGCCAGCGGCAGGAACAGGAACAGGTAGAACACCACCACATAGGCGGTCCACAGGCGGGAGGGACGTTGGGACATGGCTTGCCTCTCCTTCCTAGCTGCGCCGCAGGGTTTCGCTGAACCCCTGGCCGGTCAGGCGCAGGCCGATCCAGACGATCAGGCTGGACAGCACCAGCAGCAGGAAGCCGAACGCGGCGCCTTGTTGCCAGTTGAAGCGGGTGATGAACTGGGCATAGATCTGTTCGGTGAACCACAGGCTGTTCTTGCCACCCAGCAGAACCGGGGTGGCATAATTGCCCAGGGTCAGCATGAACACGACGATGCACCCGGCCACGATACCGGGCAGGGCGTGGGGAATGACGATCCGGCGCAGCACCATCCAGTGGCTGCCGCCCAGATCGTACCCGGCTTCGACCACACTGTCGTCCAGGCTGTCCAGCGCGTTGACCAGCGGCACCACCATGAACAAAAGCCCGCCATAGATCAGCCCGACCAGCACTGCCGCATCGTTGTACAGCAGTTCGACCGGGGCCGAGGCAAGGCCAACCGATTGCAGCAAACGGGAGATCACGCCGGTTTCCCGCAGCAGGATCATCCAGCCGAAGGTGCGCACCAGTTCCGACACCCAGAAGGGCAGCAGACACAGAATCAGCAGCATCGCCTTGCTGCGCCCGCGCACCCGCTTGGCGATATACAGCGCAATCGGAAAGGCGATCACCAGGGTCAGCGCCGTCGCCAGGATCGACAGGCCCGCAGTGCGCGCAAAGGTGCGCAGATACAGCGGTTCCTGAAAGAAGGTCAGATAATTGCCGAAACCGAATTCATAGACGCGCGGGGCAACCCGCTGGCTGAACGACAGGATCAGCATTTCCAGATGCGGCAGCAGGATCAGCCCGGCCAGCCACAAAACCGCCGGGGTCAGCAGCAGAAACAGCGACAGCCGCCCACCCTGCCCCCCACTCCCCTGGCGTGCAGGCTTAACCCTTTTGGGGATCGATGCCGTTGGCGCGCTCATGCCGGGAACACCTTGACGGCGGCGGCGGCAAAGGCCAGCCCGACCGCATCGCCCGGCTTGACCGCCATCATCGGCCCAGCCTGGGGCAACAGCGCTTCCAGATCAATGCCACTGTCCAGCGTCACCAGAACGGTGGAAGCCGCGCCATCGAACAGCACATCGCGCACCCGGCCGGACAGGCGGTTTTCTGCGTCTCCGCCAGACGCGGCCTGCACCGGGACCAGGGCGATGGCTTCCGGCCGGATGAACACCTGCACCGCCGCCCCCGATGCCGGGGTGGCCGCACTGCTGACACCCCGCCAGACCATGCCGTTGGCCAGGCGCAGTTCCACCCGCCCACCGGTCGCGGCGGTTACGGTGCCCGCAAAGCGGTTGCTGGCGCCGACGAACCCGGCGACGAAGGCCGTGGCCGGGCTGTGGTACAGGTCCTGCGGGGTGCCGATCTGTTCGAACCGCCCGGCATTCATCACCGCGATACGGTCCGACATGACCAGCGCTTCCGACTGGTCATGGGTGATGTAAACGAAGGTGGTATTGAAGGCCGACTGAATGTGTTTCAGCTCTACCTTCATCTGTTCCCGCAGCTTCAGGTCCAGCGCGCCCAGCGGCTCGTCCAGCAGCAGCAAGGTCGGCTCCAGCACCAGACAGCGGGCGATGGCGACGCGCTGGCGCTGCCCGCCCGACAGGCTTTGCACGCGCCGGTCCTGAAACCCGCCAAGGCCGACCCGATCCAGAATGCGCGCCACTTTCGGCGCAATCTCCGCCTTCGCCTCGCCCCGGCAGTGCAGGCCATAGGCGATATTGTCGCCCACGCTCATGGTCGGGAACAGCGCCAGATTCTGGAACACCATGTTGACCGGGCGGCGGTTGGCCGGAACGCCGACCATCGATTGCCCGCGAATCTGAATATCCCCGCTGCTGGGTTGTTCGAACCCGGCGATCATGCGCATCAGCGTGGTCTTGCCGCAGCCCGATGGCCCCAGGATCGAAAAGAAACTGCCCGCCGGAACGGCAAAACTGACCGCATCGACCGCGCGGTGGCCGCCGAATTCCTTGGTCACGGCACGCAGATCAAGATCGGGAACGGCAGATTGGGACATGATCCCCCCAGCAAAGACGGAACAGAACAGAACAGAACAGAACGATAAAAAGGTCCGCGCAGACGCAAACCCCCTTTCCCCGACCGTGGGGAAAGGGGGGTCGATCACACCGAATGGGGGATTAGGACGCGGCCTTCACGCGGTCCAGCACCTTGCCTTCGATTTCTTCCAGACCGGCCGGAACCGCCGGATACCACTTGATATTGTCGATCGCCTGCGGCGGGAAGCTTTCCTTGAACTGGTCCTTGATCTTCCCGGTCATCAGGTCATCCGCGCCCTTGGAGGCGGTGAAATTCCCGGCCGAGGCGGCAACCTTGGCGGCGATTTCCGGGCGCATGTTGAAGTTGATCCACTTATAGGCGGCATCGTCGGCGCGGCCCTTGGCCGGAATGGCGAAGGTATCAACCCAGCCCAGCGCACCCGATTTCGGCGCGATGAACTTGATATCGGCGTTTTCGGCATTCAGACGCCAGCCGCCGGTATCCCAGGCCATGGCGGCAACCACTTCGCCCGCGCGAATGCCGTTCAAGAGATCGTCGCGGCCTTCCCAGAAGAACTTGACGTTCTTCTTGCACTCGATCAGACGGGCGCCAACCTTGTCCATCATCGCCGAATAGGCCTTGGCATCGCCATAGGCGGCGAACGGATCCATGCCCATGGAGAAGGCGAAGGCGATCAGGGCCGGGCGCTTGGCGCGGAACGACACCTTGCCCGCCACGTCCGGCGCGCACAGATCGGCGTAATCCTTCACATTCGGCGCGGTCTTGCTGTTCACCACCAGGCCATCGGTGCCCCAGATATGCGGCACGCCATAGACCTGGCCGCCGATGCTGGTGTTCTTCTTGGTCGCTTCCAGCATGGAGGCAATGAACAGCTTGCTGTCCAGCTTGCCCATGTCGAGCGGCTTATAGATGCCGAATTCCGCCTGCGGGCCGGTGATGCGGTCCTGGCTCGGCTGCGCCAGATCGAAGCCGCCACCCTGGGTGGCGCGCAGCTTGGAAATCATTTCCTCGTTATTCGACAGGGTCACTTCGACTTCGATCCCCGTCTCCTTCTTGAACTGCTCCAGCACCTCTTTCGGGGTGTAGTCCGACCAGGTGATCAGCCGCAGCTTTTCAGCGGCAGAGGCTTGGGCGGCAAAGCCCAGGGCAGCGACAGCACCGACAACGGTGCCCAGAAGAGCGGAGGTAAGTTTCATAGCGAAAAGCTCCTGAAAAAAGGATGTTCGGTACCGCTGGTTTTAAGCGCGAACGATGACAGCTTGGTGACAGAAATTATTCGCGTCAACGATCTTTGAAATGAATTTTCCAGAATCTCGCGTCGATCCCGGCCGATGGACCAAATTGGTTTCAGCTGGCCCCGCAACACGGATTGCAGGCGGTCGCCGATGGGTTAGACTGCAATTCTCTGGTGTGCAGGGCGCCCATTGCACGCCCCAGGTTTCAGCCGAGAAAGGCCGGCCATGTCGATATCCTCCCAACCGAACAAAGCCCCGCGCGTGGGAATCGGTGTTGCGGCCCTCTCGGTCGCCCTTGCCGCCCTGGTGGCCGGGGGCGCGGGCTATTGGCTCGGGCAGCGGCAGGCCGCGCCGTCCGTGGCAACGGCAGTGGTTGGGAGTGGGGAACAGACTGCGGCCCGCCCACCCGTCCAGCGCCCACTCGTCCAGCCGCTGATCGACAGCGCTGCCCCAGCCTTGCAGGCGACGGCGCAGGTGGCGGCGCCGCTTCAGCCGCCCAGCCTGAACTTTGCCAGCGACGGCTTCATTCTGCCGAAATTCGAATCGACCGGCCTGCCGATTGCCACGGTCAATCTCAGCGCCGTCAAGGTCAGCGTGTTCCATATCAGCGAGCGCAGCGTGATCCAGCGGCTGCGCTCCGTGGTCGGCCGTCACCAGCTGGACGGGTGGGACCTGCGCCGCCTGGGCAGTGAGTATGGCGCGGAAGTGTGGACCGGCACCCTGGCGGTCGATCAGATCCCCAACCAGAAAATCGTCACTGCCCTGCCGCTGGACCGGGTGGCGCCGATCCGGCGGCCCGGCCTTTACCTGGTCACGGCGGAAGCGCCGGGGGCCAAGGATTGGCGCACCGCCCAGAAGCGCCCGCCGCAGGACGAACCGGCAGCAAGCGGGGTCAACGTCGCCCCGACCGATAGTGCCAGCAGCGATGACGATGATGGCTATGACTATGATCCCGATTTCGATTACAGCCGCAAAATCGCCGCCCAATGGGTGATGCAGACCGATATCGGCCTGTCCAGCTTCGAAGGGGCGGATGGTTTGACGGTGATCGCCCGATCCTTTTCCACCGCCCAGCCGCTGGCCGGGGTGGAGCTTTCGCTGATCACCCGTGCCAATGACGAAACCGTGCGGGTGGTGACCGACCGCGACGGCGTAGCCCGAATTCCGGCGGACTATACCCGTGGCACCGGCGCGCTGGAGCCGAAGCTGGTGATGGCCTTTCACGATCAGGCGGGAAAAGGCGGCGATTTCGCCCTGCTGGACCTGACGCGACCGGGGCTGGACCTGTCGGACCGTGGGGTCGATGGCGCGCCCTATGCCCTGCGGGTGGATGGGTTCCTTTACACCGATCGCGGCATTTACCGGCCGGGGGAAACCGTGCAGGTCTCTGCCCAGCTGCGCGATGGCCGGGTGCAGGCGCTGGCGGGCGAAACCGTGCGGCTGGAGCTGCGCCGCCCGAACGAGATGATCGAAGCCGCGCGCGATGTCACCAGCAGCGCGACCGGCCTGCTGCACCAAAGCCTGGGCGTGCCGAAGGATGCGCCGCGCGGCCTGTGGACGCTGGAGTTGCGCAGCAAGCCGCTGGGCACGCTGATCGCCCGTCAGCGCATCGATGTGCAGGATTTCGTGCCGCAGAAGCTGAAAGTCACCGCCGGGCGCGCGCCGGATGCCCCGGCGATGCTGCGCCCAGGCCAGGCGGTCGAAGCCCGGCTGGACGGATATTTCCTCTACGGCGCCCCGGCGGCGGATTTGCAGGCCGAAGCCACCTGGCGGGTAGAGGCCGACCCCGCCTCCTTCGCCGGACTGGAAGACTGGCAGTTCGGCCGGATCGACGAGGCGTTGAGCTTCGATCCCCAAGTGCTGACCCTGTATCCGACCGACACAAACGGCCGCACGCCGATCCGCTTCACCCCCGATGCCAAGATCCGGGCCAGCAAACCGCTACGCCTGTCGATCGAAGGCACGATTTTCGAAACCGGCGGCCGCCCGGTCGGCGACGCGCTGACCATCCCCTATCGCAGCCAGGACCGCTATATCGGCCTGCGCCCGGCCTTTGCCGGGGGGCGGGTCAATGAAGGGGACAGCGCCGCAATCGATGTGCTGGCTGTCGATGCCACCGGCAGCCGCATTGCCGCCGACGGGCTGCATGCCCGCCTGATCCGGGAGGAAATCGATTATACCTGGTATCGGGAGGGGGATCGCTGGCGGGCCCGCGCCACCCAGCGCGACAGTCTGGTGTCCAGCCGCCCGATCCAGATCGCCGCCGACCAGCCCGCCCGCATCGCGGAAACCCTGGGCTGGGGCCGCTATCGGCTGGAAATTGCAACGGCGGACGTTGGCGGAGAGGTTCAGGCCGCCACGCGGTTTCGTGTCGGCTGGGGCGGATCGGACGGGGAAATCGACCGTCCGGACAGCTTGAGCCTGACACTCGACAAGGCTGCCTATCGGCCGGGGGATACCGCGCGGCTGAAGGTGAAGGCCCCCAGCCCCGGCACGCTGCAACTGGTGATCGCCAGCGACAAGGTGCTGCACACTCGGTCGATTGATCTGCCGCAGGATGAGGCGGAAGTTGCCCTGCCGGTGGCGGACAACTGGGGCCAGGGCGTTTATATTCTGGCCAGCGCGTTCCGCCCGCTGGGGGCGGCGCAGACGGCGCAGGATGCGCGCCGCCCGGCCCGTGCCATTGGGGCGGCCTGGCTGGCAATCGATCCCGGTCCGCAGGTTCTGTCGGTCGCGCTGGAGGTGCCGGACAAGATTTTGCCGATGACCGATCTGCGTGGCCGGGTTCAGGTGGCCGGGCTGGCCCAGGGCGAAGCGGCCGAAGTGACGATTGCCGTGGTCGATGAGGGCATTCTGCAACTGACCCGGTTCAAATCGCCCTCCCCCACCGCGCATTATTTCGCCAAGCGACGCCTGGGGTTGAAGCTGCGCGACGATTATAACCGCCTGATCGATGGGCGCATGGCGGCGGCGGGCGAAACCCGGCAGGGGGGCGATGCCTTCGGCGGGGTCGGCCTGCCGGCGGTGCCGACGATCACGGTAGCCCTGCATACCGGCATCGTACCGGTCGGCCCCGATGGCAGCGTTGCCTTCAGCCTGCCGATGCCGGATTTCGTTGGGCAGGTCCGGGTGATGGCCACGGTTTCGACCCCCGGCAAAGTCGGGCAGACGGATGGCACGGTGTTCGTGCGCCACCCGGTGGTGGTCGATCCCGGCCTGCCGCGCTTCCTGGCCCCCGGCGACAACGCGCGCATGACAGTGCTGCTGCACAATCTGGAACATGTGCCGGGGGATTATCGCCTGGCGATGACCACAACCGGGCCGGTTGCGATCACCAGCCTGTCCGACCATGCACTGACGTTGGAGCGCGATCAGCGGATCACCCTGCCGGTCGATCTGGCCGCCAATGATATCGGCACATCCGACCTGACGCTGGTGTTGACCGGGCCGCAGGATCTGCGCATCGAGCGGCGCTTCGCCATTGCCGCGCGCAGCCCGCACGCCCCAATCACGCTGGAGGATAAAGGCGTTCTGGCGCCGGGGCAGAGCTTTACCCCCAGCGCCGAGTTGCTGGGCAAGTTCCGCCCCGGATCGGTGCGCATGGCGGTCAATCTGGGTGGGCTGCGCGGGGTGGATGTCGCCGGGCTGCTGCAATCGCTCGACCGCTATCCCTTTGGCTGTACGGAACAAATCGCCAGCCGGGGCTTTCCGCTGCTGGTATTCGACGATCTGGCCGTACCGAATTCCACACCGGCTTCGGCAGCGGATCGGGTGCGCGGCCTGATCCGCACCCTGGTCGACCGGCAGGGTGAGGATGGGGAAATCGGCCTCTATCGCGCCGGGGATGGCAATTCCGGCGGCTGGGTCACGGTGGCGGCGATTGACTTCCTGCTCGCCGCGCGCGCCAAGGGGCACCCGGTGCCCGATACCAGTATCGAACGCAGCATCGGCTGGCTGCGCCGGGCAGCCCAGTTTGTCAGCGTGGCAGTCTCTGTGGCCGACCGCTGGCTGGGTGCAGACCGCGATATGCCCGCCCTGGCCCTGACGACCCGCGCCTATGCCCTCTATGTGCTGGCCCAGCATAATGAGGCGTCGCTGGATACGGCGCGCCGCCTGGCGGGCAGTCGCCCGGTGGGCTATGCCCATCCGCTGGGCCTGGCCCTGCTGGGCGGGGCCTTGGTCAAGCTGGGTGATGTGCGGCTGGGCGAACCGCTCTTGGCCCAGGCCCGCACCGAAGTTTCACGCGGCCCGGCCAATATTGGGGGGAATGCAGATTGGGACTATTACGGATCGGGCGCGCGCAACTTGGCCGGTGTGGCCGCCATACTGGCCGAACAGGGCCGCCTGCCGCCCGACGATCCGCTGATTGCCCTGCTGGCCCAGCGTCAGCGCAGTGCCGATCAGGTCAGCACCCAGGAAAAATCCTGGACCCTGCGCCTGGCTGCTGCGGCCCTGTCTGGCCCCTTGGCGGTCAGCACGCCCGCCGGTCCATTGGCGTCCAATAGGGGCGTCGCCAGCCTGCCGCTGACCGCCGATCAGCTGCGCGCCGGGGTCAGTTTGCGCAATGACGGTCCGGCGGCGATTGCCCGCAGTTTCGTCATCCACGGCGCACCGCTGGACGCCCCGCCCGCCCTGTCGGACGGCATCCGGCTGACCAAGACCGTCACCGGGTTGACCGGCGATGCCGTTGATATCGGCCAGCAGCGCCAGCATGACCGGCTGGTGATCCAGCTGCGCGGCGCGGTGACTTTCAAGCGCTTCGCCCAGCTGGCGCTGGTCGATCTGCTGCCCGCCGGGTGGGAGGTGGAACGGGTGCTGCGCCCATCGGCAGACGGGCTGATGGAGGGGTTCAACTGGATCGAAGGCCTGTCGCAGCCGCTGGTGCTGGAAGGCCGGGACGACCGGGTGGTCGCCTCTGTCAATGTCAACCAGGCCGGCTGGGACAATGACAAGGCCGGGCCGGACTTCGCCATTGCCTATATCGTCCGCGCGGTGACACCGGGCCGCTTCACCCTGCCCGGTGCGTCGGCAGAAGATATGTACCGCCCGGCAATCATGGCCCGCACCGCTGCCCAGCCGCTGACGATCACCCCCCGGTAATCCGCCATGAAACGGCGTATCGGGCCGGGCATCAGGCTGGGTATCGGGCTGGGTATTGGGCTGTTGGGGCTGACCGGGTTTGTGGCGGCAACGGCGCTGACGCTCGACCGCCTGTTCCCTCTGCGGTTGGAGCGGATGCGGGATGTCAGCCCGGTGCTGCTGGACGCAGAGGGGCGGTTGCTCTCCGTCCTGCCCAGCCGCGATGGTCACACCCGGCTGCCGGTAAGGCTGTCGGACGTGGATCCGCGCTATCTCGACTGGCTGAAACAGGTGGAAGATCAACGGTTCGACCGTCATCCCGGCATCGATCCGCTGGCGGTGCTGCGGGCGACTGGGCAGATGGTGGCGGCGGGGGGCGTGGTGTCGGGCGCATCGACCCTGACCATGCAGGTGGCCCGCCTGCTGGAGCCGCGCCCGCGCACCCTGCGCAGCAAGCTGATCGAAGCCGGACGGGCGCTGCAACTGGAAGCGCATTTCACCAAGGACGAGATCCTGGAACTGTATCTGACGCTGGCCCCCTTCGGCGGCACCTTGCAGGGGGTGCGCGCGGCCAGCCTGGCCTATTTCGGCAAGGAGCCGCGCCACCTGACCCAGACCGAAGCGCTGCTGCTGATCGCCCTGCCCCAGGCGCCAACCGCCCGGCGGCCCGATCTGCGGCCAGATGCCGCCCGGCGCGGCATGATGCGGGTGGCCGCGCGGCTGACGGCCGATGCAAGTGCAGCGCTGGATGCAGCATCCCTTGAGGGCGAACTGGCGGCCCTGCCATACCCCCTACCGCGCGATTGGGTGCGCCGCCCCCTGCCCGCCCACGCGCCCCATCTGGCTACCCGGCTGGCAGCTCTTACAGCCGGCCTGCCAACCGCGCCGATCCGCACCACCCTGTCGCAACCGCTTCAGGCTGCGGTCGAGGCGCTGGTGACCGCCGATATTCGGGCGCTGGGCGATCCGGGAACCAATGCGGCGGTGATGATCGTCGAATGGCCCAGCCGGGCGGTGCTGGCCAGCCTGGGCAGCCATGACCGGCGCAGCGCCGGGGGCTATCTGGATCTGACGCTGGCGGTGCGATCCCCCGGATCGACCCTGAAGCCCTTTATCTATGGCATGGGGTTCGACCGGCTGGCGCTGGCACCGGAAACCTGGATCGACGATCTGCCCCAGCGCTTCGGTGCCTGGACGCCGCGCAATTTCGACCGCGATTTTCAAGGGCAAGTGACCATCCGGCAGGCGCTGCAACAGTCGCTGAACCTGCCCGCCGTTGCCCTTCTGGACCGGATCGGCCCGGATGATTTCGTGGCGCGCCTGCGCGGGGCCGGGCTGCGGTTGGATGTCCGTGCAGACGATAAGATGTCCAACGCCCAGGCCGGGCTGGCAGTCGGTCTGGGTGGGGTTGGCACCCGGCTGGTCGATCTGGTCACGGGCTATGCCGCCTTGGCCGATGGCGGGCGCGCCCGGCCGCTGCATGTGATTGTTCCGCCGGATCGGGGATCAACCCCATCCCCGGCCCCAGCCCCAGCCTTCCCCCTGATGTCGCCCGAGGCGGCCCGGCAGGTGACGGATATCCTGCTGGGCGCGCCGCGCCCCGATGCCATGCTGGCGCTGTCAACGGTGGAGGGGCGGCGGATTGCCTATAAGACCGGCACATCCTATGGCTTCCGCGATGCCTGGGCGATCGGCTATTCCGGCAACCGGGTGGTGGGCGTGTGGGTCGGACGGCCCGATGGCACCCCGCGCCCCGGCCAGATGGGCCGCAATGCCGCCGCGCCGCTGATGTTCCGCCTGTTCGATCTGATGCCCGACAATCGCGATCTGCCAGCCGACACCCCCGCAGTCCAGACTGCCTATCGCCCGACCGCCCTGGTACCCGACGGGCAACGCCGGTTCCGCAGCCCGGCCCGCGCACCGGAAACGCCGGTGGCAATGGCGCTGGCCGGGGCGCCGCGCATTCTGTTCCCCCGCGCCGACAGCGAAATCGAACTGCGCGCCCAGAATCAGGGGACGCAGGCCCATGGACCATCTTGGGCCGCCCTGCCCCTATCGGCCGAAGGCGGCCTTGCCCCCTATCGCTGGTATCTGGGAGAGGAGCTGATCGCCAGCGGCCCGCAAACGGCAGGGGGGCAAATCCTGTGGCACCCGCCCGGCCCCGGCATCTATCGGCTGACCGTGATCGACAGCGCGGCAAAAACGGCCAGCATCGAGGTCTGGTTGCGCGGAACCGCCCCCTGACCGATCGCCGACAGCGGGTAGCGGTTGACGCGGCGCTGGCGATGGGTATTCTGTCCGCTGGATGGAGTGAGATGGCAGATAAAGCCGAAACCCCTGCCCGGGTTGAATACCGGGATGCAAACGAAACCAACCCTGCGACCATCGTGTTCGCCGGGCGCTGGAGCATTTTTGCCGAAACGCCGAACTATTCGAACGTGCTGGCCAAACTGGCCGGGGCGTGTAGCCAGGGCGGCACGGTCGCCCTGACGGCGGACGGGTTGCAGGGGTGGGATAGCTCTCTGGTGGCAGCGGCGGTGGAAATCCACAAGCTGATCGTCGATCTGGGCGGCGCGCCCGATATCGCCGGTCTGCCGCCAGGGGCGCAGCGCCTGCTGGCCCTGTCGCTGGCGGTGCCGGAACGGCAGGATGCCCGCCGCACCGCCCGGCGCGCCGATCTGCTGACCCAGTTGGGGCAGAAGGCGCTGGCGGCGCGCAAGGCCAGCGAGGCCGGGCTGCAGTTCTTCGGCGAAACCCTGATCGCCCTGGTGCAGGTGCTGCGCGGGCGCGGGCAGTTCCGCCGCGACGATTTCTGGCTGCTGGTGCAGCAATGCGGGGCGCAGGCACTGCCCATCGTCACTGTGATCTCGCTGCTGGTCGGCATGATCTTCGCCTTTGTCGGCGCCTTTCAGTTGCAGCGCTTTGCCGCCGAAATCTTCGTCGCCAATCTGGTGGCGGTGGCAATGACGCGCGAAATGGGCGCGGTGATGACCGCCATTGTGCTGGCCGGGCGGACCGGGGCCGCCTTCGCCGCCCAGATCGGCTCCATGCAGGCGAATGAGGAAGTGGACGCCCTGCAAACCCTGGGCGTCTCGCCCATGCAGTTTTTGGTGGTGCCGCGCGTGCTGGCGCTGATCCTGATGACGCCGCTGCTGGCGCTCTATGCCGATTTCATGGGCATGATCGGCGGCTATCTGGTCGGCACCAGCCTGTCGAGCGTGACCGGCACCGCCTATATCGTGCAGACCAAGGGCGCGGTGGTGTTTGGCGATTTCATCGTCGGGCTGGTCAAGGCGTCGGTGTTCGGCATTCTGATCGCGCTGGCCGGATGCTATTACGGCATGCGGTCGGGCCGCAGCGCCGCTTCGGTCGGCGATGCCACCACATCGGCCGTGGTCACCGGCATTCTGCTGATCATCGTTGTCGATGCGGTGTTCGCCGTATCGTTGAACATTCTGGGCCTGTGATCGGGGCGCGCCGCAATGACCACCGTCCCACCGCAGCCCCTGCCCGCCATCGAAGTCACCCGGCTGGACATGGTGTTCGGCGATTACGTCGTGTAACGCGATATCACCTTTACGGTCCAGCGCGGCAGCGTGTTTGTCATCATGGGCGGCAGCGGCTGCGGCAAATCCACCCTGCTGAAGCACATGATCGGGCTGGTGCGCCCGGCGCGCGGCAAAATCCGCTATTCCGGCGAAAGCTATTGGGATGCGCCGCCGGAGCGCAAGCGCGCGCTGGGCCAGCGCATGGGCGTGCTGTTCCAGAGCGGCGCGCTGTGGAGTTCGATGACCCTGGCGGAAAACGTCGCCCTGCCGCTGGAGCAATATACCAGCCTGAGCCGGGCAGAGATTGCCGATCTGGCCTCGTACAAGCTATCCCTGGTCGGCCTGGCTGGCTTCGAGGACTATTACCCGTCAGAGATTTCCGGCGGTATGCGCAAGCGCGCCGGGCTGGCGCGGGCCATTGCGCTGGACCCAGATATCCTGTTCTTTGACGAGCCATCCGCCGGGCTGGACCCGATTTCGTCCAAACGCCTGGACGATCTGATCCTGGAACTGCGCGACAGCCTGGGCGCGACGATCGTGATCGTCACCCACGAACTGGACAGTATTTTCGCCATTGGCGACGATTCGGTGTTTCTGGATGCGGAAACCCGCCGCCCCATCGCCTATGGCAATCCGCGCGATCTGCTGGCGACCGCCGAGCATCCGACAGTGCGCACCTTCCTGACGCGCGACGGCACCTCCACCCGCCATGCCGATGGCCAATAAGGCAGGCAATCATGCGGGACAAGACAGTGTCGGACCGGTATAGTGCCTGCCGAATTATGGATAGAGCATGAGCACAAAAGCAGATCCCAAGCTGATCGGCGCCTTCGTTCTGGGGGCCATTGCGCTGTTTGTTCTGGCGCTGTTGACGTTTAGCAGCCGCAGCCTGTTTGCCGACCGCCCGCGCGCGGTGGCGTTTTTCGAAGGGTCGGT
>CAYRWZ010000022.1:25492-27387 GCA_964428065.1 uncultured Comamonadaceae bacterium
AATTTCCGCGGGGTGCGCGTTGGCACGGTGTCGGATATCGCGCTGGAATTCAACCTGCGCGACATGGTGGCGCTGATCCCGGTCTATATGGAATTCCAGCCGGAGCGGATCGGCTTTCTCAACGGCGATATCGAACAGACGACCCTGCTCCAGCAACTTCAGGAACGGGGCATGCGGGCGCGGCTAACCACCCTCAGCTTCGTGACCGGGCAGTTGATGGTGGAGCTGGATTTCTTCCCCGGCACCGATGGCAAGCTGGTCGGCGCGGACCCCACGGTCCCGGAAATCGCCACCATCAAATCGGGGTTCGAACAGGTCAAGGAAACGCTGGAAAAACTGCCCTTGCAGGATATGGCGGCGACGGCGCTGAAAGTGTTGCAGCATCTGGATACGATCCTGGGATCGCCGGAAATCCGCGAAACCCTGGTGGCCGCCGCGCAAAGCGCGACCGAAGCGCGGCAGATGATGGCGGAAATCCGGGCCGAAATCGGCCCCCTGGCCGGCAAGGCGCGGGAGACGGCGGAACTGTCGGCGGAAACCATGGCATCGGCCAAGATGGCCATCGAAACGCTGCAAAAGGACCTCCAGGCAACCCTGGCCGGGGTGCGCACCGTCACCCAATCGGCCGACCGGGAACTGGGCGCGATCAGCACATCGACCCGCGCCACCCTGAAAACCGCCGAAGCGACGCTGAAACAGGCGGAAACGCTGCTGGTATCGCTGAACGGGCTGGTCGCCCCCAATTCGGCCCAGCGCTATGACATCGACCAGACCCTGCGCAATCTGGCCTCGGCCTCGCGGTCGCTGAAACAGTTTGCCGAACAGCTGGAACGCAATCCGAACGCCCTGGTGCTGGGCAAGAAGGACGCCGCCCGATGAGCCACGCCTTTCCTGTTTCCCGTCTTCTGATCACCCTGGCTGCGGCGCTGGGGCTGGCCGCCTGCGGCACCCAGCTGGCCCCGCCGACCCTGTATGTGCTGAAGCCTGCCGTTGACCGCGCGGCGGCGCAGCCGGTGGCGCGGCTGACCCCGCCCCTGTCGCTACAGATCGCGCCGACGGTTCTGCCGGAATATCTGGACCGGGCGGAAATCGTTGGCTTTGCCGGGGCGAACGAGGTGCGGCCGAACGACGATCAGCGCTGGGCCGAACGGCTGGGCATCGGCATCACCCGGGTGACGGCGGAAAATCTGGCAACCCTGCTGCCCAGCGCGCTGGTGACACTGCCCCCCGGCCGGGGCCGCCAGGGGGTGGATTGGGATCTGGTGCTGGATATCACCCGCTTCGATCTGGACGATGGCGGCCGCGCCAGCATCGCCGGACGGTGGACCCTGCACGATGCGAATAACGACCGGCTGCTGGCAACCGGGCGGATCGATCTGTCCCGCGCCAATGGCGGGGCGGCGATGGACGCCCGGATTTCCGCCATGAATGCCAATCTGGCCGAAATCGCCACCAGCATCGCCACCACCCTGTCCACCCTGCCGCCGCCCGCACGGTAAGGGCGGCTTGCAAATCAGGGCCGGTTAGGTTCAGCCCCTAAACCGGGGCTTTGGCCTTCTGCACCACACGGTACAGGCCGCGTTCGTTCGGCATCGGCTCGAACCGGTCGGTGACGCCCAGCACGGTTTCCGCGCCGCCCAGATACAGGATGCCGTCTTCGGCAATGACCGACCGGATGCGGTCCAGCACTTCGGCCTTCAGCGGCTGGTCGAAATAGATCAGCACATTGCGGCAGAACACGATATCGAAGGCGCCGAACGGGCGCGGATCGGCCAGCAGATTGAATTCCCGATACTCGACCATTTTCTTGATCTCGGGGTCGATCTGCCAGCGATCCTCCACCTGCCTGAAATATTTCAGCAGGAGCGGGAGCGGCAGGCCGGGCTGCACCGCGG
>CAYRWZ010000022.1:27458-30290 GCA_964428065.1 uncultured Comamonadaceae bacterium
CGCCAACCGGCCAGCCGGGCGGCTTCTTCCTTCAGGATCATCGCCAGCGAATAGGGTTCCTGCCCGCTGGAGCAGGCGGCACACCAGATGCGGATTTGCTTCTTCGCCGCGCGCGACTCAAGGAATTGCGGCAGGACCAGCTTGCGGAACTGATCGAACGGCTTGGTATCGCGGAAAAACAGGGTTTCGTTGGTGGTCATCGCCTCGGTGATCGCGCGCAGCAGCGCGCCATCCTGCGAGGTGCGGGTCTTGGCCACCAGTTCCTCGATCGATTTCAGGCCAAATTTACGCGCCACCGGCGTCAGCCGGCTTTCCAGCAGATAGGCCTTGTCCGGCGTCAGCACCAGGCCAGAGCGCTGGCGCACCGTGCGGCTGAGGAATTCGAAATCATCCGGCTTCATCGGCACCCCCTAGAAGCCCGACCGCATAGCGGTCTTCTGGATGAACCCGGCCAGATCGCCCAGCGGCAGCACGGCCGAACACAGGCCCGCCGTCGCCACCGCGCCAGGCATACCCCAGACCACGCTGGTCGCCTCGTCCTGGCCGATCACCATGCCGCCGGCCTGCACTACGGTTTCCGAACCGCGCATGCCGTCATGGCCCATCCCGGTCAGGATCACCACCAGCAGCTTGCGGCCATAGATTGCCGACAGGCTGCGCAGCATCGGATCGACACTGGGGCGGCAGAAATTTTCCGGCGGGGTTTTCAACAGCCGGATCACCCGGTCGGTGCCGCTGGCTTCCAGCACCATGTGGAAATCCCCCGGCGCGACATAGACATGGCCCGGCTTGATAATCTCGCCGTCCTTGCCTTCGGCGCAGGGCCGTTCCGTCACCCGGGCCAGATGTTCGGCCAGAATGGTGGTGAAGGTGGCGGGCATATGCTGGGTGATCAGAATCGGCTGCTTCAGGGTCTTCGGCAATGCGCCCAGCACGGTGAACAGCGCCTGTGGCCCGCCGGTGGAGGAGCCGATGGCGATCGCTTCCGGCACATCGTTGGTGACCGGGCGCAGAGTGATCGGGCCACCGCGATTGATGCGGACAGCAGAACTGGAGCCGGCGCTTGCCCCGGTACCAGCACCGGTAGCCGCACCAGCCGCCGCCGGGCGGCCAACGCCGGACTGGGGGGCCGGCCGTGCGCCGGGCATCGCCACGCGCGGCGACCGTTTCGCCCCGTGCAACGCCTTGATCTTGGCGATCAGTTCCTGCTGGAACGTCTGGGCAGAGGTCAGCTCGCTGGTGGTGGACGGTTTGGTGACATAATCCTTTGCCCCGGCGCGCAGGGCGCGCAGGCTGATTTCGGCATTCTTGCGCGTCAGGGTAGAGGCCATGATGACCTGCACCTGCGGCGCCAGCTCCAGAATCTGCGGCAGGGCGGTCAACCCGTCCATATTGGGCATTTCGATATCGAGGATCACGATATCGATCGGCTGGCGCTTGATCGCGCTCAACGCCATGCGGCCATCCCCGACCGAGGAGACGACCTGCAATTCCGGGTCGGCTTCCAGCGCCCGGGTGAACAGGCCGCGGATCACCGCGCTGTCATCGACCAGCATGATGCGGATCACGCCGTCGGCATCCGTGCCGTCGGCCGCACCGCCGCTGCCGCCCACACCATCCGGCAGGCGGGTCAGCCGATTTGCCCTATCGCCCGCCATGCTCATCCGATCAGGCCTACCTGGCTGAATTTGCTTTCGATGATATCGGCATCGAAGGGCTTCATGATGTATTCATCCGCGCCCGCGCCCATGGCTTCCTGGATATGCGCCAGATCGTTTTCCGTGGTGCAGAACACAACCTTGGGCGCATCGCCCCCCGGCATGGCGCGCAGACGGCGCAAAAATTCGATGCCGTTCATCACCGGCATGTTCCAGTCGAGCAGAATGGCATCGGGCATGGCTTCGGCGCAGGCTTCCAGCGCCTTTTTGCCGTCTTCGGCCTCGCTGGTGACGAAGTGCAAATCCTGCAGGATTTTCTTCGCAACCATCCGCACGACGCGCGAGTCGTCGACAATCAGGCAAGATTTCATACCAGCACTCTCCGCCCAGCGTTCCTGGCGTTTGGCCCCATGGCGACATGCGCCATGCGACATGGGGTACCAGACGCCTTCCCCCCCTTGATAGATCCCGGCGACCGGGTCAGCCTACGCCGCTTCGTTCCGCGAGAAATCCAGTAGCCGGTTTACGTCCAGAATGACAAGCAGTTGCTGATTGAGGCGATAGATCCCCAGGGAAATTTCCCGCCAGCGCGGGTCCAGGGTGGCCGGGTTGCGTTCAAAATCAGAGGCGGTCAGAGTCAGCACCTCCCCCACCCCGTCCACCATCAGGCTATAGCTTTCGCCGTGATGTTCGACCACCACGCTCATCCCTTCGATCTCGGGCGGGCGCTTGGGCAGGCCAAGGCGCAGGCGCACGTCGATGGCGGTGACGATGCGCCCGCGCAGGTTCAGCGATCCGGCAACTTCCGGCGGGGCCAGCGGGATGCGGGTGATGCGCTGCGGCCCCAGCACATCGTGGACCAGCAGCACGGGAATGCCGAACAACTGCCCATCGATGGTGATCGACACATACTGCAACTGTTCGTCCAGCGCACCGCCGATGCGCACACCGCCCTTGCGATTGGTGGTTACCAGCTCGCTCATGCTACGCCCTCCGAAGCCAGAATATCCCTCAAGGTGTTGAGCAGGGAGTCACGGTCAAATTTCGCCACGTAATCGACGAAGCCAGCCGCGCGCGCCCGCTCCATATCCGCCGGGGCGGTATGGGACGACAGGGCAATCACCGGAATGCCCTGCCATTTCGGATGGCGGCGCACCGCTTCGGCACACTCGAA
>CAYRWZ010000022.1:30310-31439 GCA_964428065.1 uncultured Comamonadaceae bacterium
TTCATGCCCGGCATTTCGATATCGCTGACGATCACGTCATAGGTTTCGCCCGCTTCGGCCAGGGTCAGGGCCTCGTCGGCGGTCTCCACCGTGGTGACCTGATAGCCCGCGACCGACAGGATCGGCAGCAGCAGATTGCGGAAGAACGGGCTGTCATCGACCATCAGCACGCGTTTGGCCTTTTCCTGCACCGCCAGACGGTTGCGCCCGCCGGCCATGAACCAGTCGCCGAACGCCTGCATCAGATAGTGGCCGGTATCGATGATGTCGGTGGCCCGGCCCGCGATGATCGCCGACCCGATGAAGCCGGGGCGATCGGCCGTCAATTCCACCTTCATGCGGTCCTCGACGATATCGATGATTTCGTCCACCACCAGGCCCATGGAATGGTCGCCATCGGCGAACACCAGCACCGGCACCCGGCCTTCCGCCGCCAGACGGGCGCCGGAAATCAGCGGCACCAGCGGCATCAGCTTGTCGCGATACTGCACCATCGGGCGTTCGTGGCTGTATTCGACCGTCGCCAGGTCGATTTCCTCCAGACGGGCGACCAGCGACAGCGGCACCGCCTTCGGCCCGCCTTCGCCGGCCCGGAACACCAGCAGCGTGGTGGTATCGTCGGAGGTTGCCTCGCGCGCCGCAGCGGTTTCCAGCTGCGCGGTTTCGGCCACGGCCATTTCGCCGCTGGCGGTGGCGATGCCGTTCGGGTCCAGGATCATGATGACGCTGCCATCGCCCAGGATGGTGTTGCCCGAGAACAGCGACAGGTGCCGCAGGATCGGCGCCACCGGCTTGACCACGATTTCCTCGGTATCGAACACCCGGTCAACCATGATCCCGAAGGTATAGGTGCCGACCTGGGTGACGATGATGAAGTTTTCGGTTGTGGTGTCGCCTTCGGCCCGGTCCAGCCGCAACAGCTTTTCCAGGCTGACCAGCGGCAGCAGACGGTTGCGCAGGCGCAGCACCGGGGTGCCGTGGATGCGTTCGATCCGATGTTCGCTTTCGGCCGATGCACGCACCAGCTCCACCACGCTGATTTGCGGAATGGCGAAGCGTTCGGTGCAGCTTTCGACAATCAGGGCCGAAACGATGGCGAGGGTCAGCGGGATTTTGATGACGAAGGTGG
>CAYRWZ010000022.1:31488-31719 GCA_964428065.1 uncultured Comamonadaceae bacterium
ATATTGGTGCGCACCACATCCATGCCGACGCCCCGGCCCGACACGGCGGTAACCTGGGCGGCGGTGGAGAAGCCCGCCTTGAAGATGAACTGATAGATCTGCTGATCGGGCATCTGGTCCAGTTCGGCCTCGGTCGCCAAACCGTTCTGGATCGCCTTTTTCTTGATCTTGGCCACATCCAGGCCGCGCCCATCGTCGGAAATCTCGATGATGATGTGCCCGCCTTCGTGA
>CAYRWZ010000023.1:0-31150 GCA_964428065.1 uncultured Comamonadaceae bacterium
CACGATTTTCGGCCTGACCGACTTGATGGACGCCGCCCTGGCAGAGGGCGGGCAGGGCCGCCTGCCGACCCTGTTTCTCTATGGCGCGCGGGACGAGATCATCCCCCATCGGCCGACCTGCCGGGTTCTGGCCCAGTTCGCGGAGCGGCACGCGCTGGCGGACAGCGGCGGGGTGCGGCTGGCCTATTATTCCAGCGGGTATCACATGCTGCTGCGCGATCTGTCGGCGCGGGTGGTGCTGGACGATATCGCCGCCTGGATCGCCGATCCCGCTGGCCCGTTGCCATCCGGTGCCGAGGCCGGCCCGTTCCGCCCGCTGATCCAGGCCCGGACCCACCCGATTTTCGCCGAGTGTTGAGCCGGCGATACCGGCCGGCCCCGCCGTACCGGGCCAACCCGGCAAACCTGTTTCCTGAAATCTCTTTTCTGGGCGGGCAGGCTATGCTAATTGACCGTCATTAAGGAAGACGGCCCTGCCGTACCCTTTGCGCGCCCGTAGCTCAGCTGGATAGAGCGTTGCCCTCCGAAGGCAAAGGTCGGACGTTCGAATCGTCTCGGGCGCGCCATTCTGATTTCTCTTCTAATTCGATAGTCCCTACCGCTTGCCGCCGGTCACGCGCTCCAGATGGTTCGCCAGATGGTCGAGGCCGAGGCGCAGCAGCGTATGGGCTTCGGATATCGGGATGCGTTTTGCCGCCGCCCACGGCTTGACCGGCTGGCCGGTGCAGCAGACATGGACCACCAGGCCCGATGCGCGGATCGGCACGGCCCGCAGGGCGTCGATGTAATCGCGCCGCGCCTCACAGGCCTCCAGCGAGATGGACAGCGGGTCCTGGCGTTCCGCCCGGATCCCGGCATCCCCATAGCCAGACCGGCTGGTTGCTTCGAACTCGGCTTCCTGGAACCGGGCCAGCAGCCATTCGGCGGCCTGCCAGTGGCGTGCCGCAATCACCCGGGCGTGATAGAGGCGGTCGATTTCCGTCTGTTTCGGGATGGTGGAATCCACCGCATTGGTGGAATCTGGTTCCGGTTCCGGCGATGATGCGGGCGAGGGTGGCGGACTGTGCATCAGCCCCGCCAGGGCATCGACCAGAGTGAGGGAGGACAGAGCGCGCTCGTGCCGACGAGATCGCTTGCGGACAATAACAACCATAATGCACCTCAAAAAAACCGTGTGGAAAAATTACCGAATTGGTGCAATATGTGTCAACACCCAGAGCCAAACGGACACGCATCATGAAAAACCTGATCCGCGACATTCGCCGCGCCAAGAACCTCACCCTTCAGCAGCTGGCGGCCAGCGTTGGCACCACGCATCAGCAAATCCTGCGACTGGAACGCGGGGAGCGGCGGCTGACCACGGACTGGATGGCGCGCATCGCCCCCGCGCTTGGCGTTACGCCCCAGGATCTGCTGCCCCCGGTGAGCGATGCCAAACGGGAATCGTATAATCGTGTTGCCGAGGCTTATGCCGCCGCGCAGGACACCCTGCCGATCCACCCGCTGTCCCCGGCCGACGGTATCGGGCCATGGCGGATCGGCAGTCAGATCGTCGATCGCGCCCCGGGCTTGACCAGCCTGCGCGGTGTGGCCGATGCCTATGCCATCTTCACGCCGGACACGAAACTGGAGCCGCGCTTGATGGCGGGCACGGTCTTGCTGCTGCATCCGCATCGCCCCGTCCGCCCGCAGCAATGTTGCTTGGTTTATTTTTCTGATGACTCGGTTATGCTCGCACAGTTTTCGAACCTTCACGGCGAGCGGATCGATTTGGTGATCGATGGTAACCGCGCCACATTCTCGGCAAATCGATCTGAAATCAGGGCGATTCACCCTGTTGTTGCCATCCTGGAGGTGTAACGTTTGCCCGGTCAGCCCTGATGATTGTGGCAATTTTAATCAACTTGCCGGCAAAGAAGGTTGATTTGAGTGCGCGGCACGCGGTAAAAAACGAGTTAAATTCGGCGTGTTTTGTAGCAACTGGATTCCTGGATCCAGAAATTCCACGACACGCCATTGCCATGACCGAAGAATGCATGCGGGATACAATGGACGGGGCAGAAAGCACAGCCGGCCGTTTGACGCGAGCGGCAAGCGCGCAGATCAGCGCGCTTGACCATGATCTGCGAACGCGATTCACCCGCAGAACCGGCTCTTTGTCCGCATTTCTGCAGGAATGGATCCGTTTGGATACGTCGCAGGATCTGCTGTTCAATTCGCGTGGCAATGTCGGCGAGAATTATCTGCAGTTCTGCCTGGCCAACGGCGATATCGCCATGGCCCTGCCCCTGGCGCAGATGTGTTCCTTCTTCGCCGAGTCGACCGATGCCGAGCGGATCATCGAGTTTCTCAACGTCGTCGATCATCAGGGCAACGATATCTGGCACTATCTGGCCGATAATCTGAAGGCCAGCGAAGACGATGACAGCCTGGAAATCGCCAAGATCCTGCTGAAGCTGGAAATCGACTACAGCCGCAAGAATGCGAACGACGAAAGCCCGCTGGCCCGGCTGCTGATCCCGGAACCGCGCTGGCAATCGGTCAATAGCCTGATGCTGGCGAAGCAGCTGACGATCGAGGAGATCGAGGAATCCTTCTCCACCCAGATCAACCAGAATGCCGAACTCAAGGCCGAGATCATGGCGGGGATCTTCTTCTCCGACATGGCCGAGAATGACGGGCGGCTGACCCAGCATCTGCTGTATTTCGCCGCCCATTCGAAAAGCGAGCGGCCGCAGCGCATTTCCATCGCCAAGGCCCTGTTCGACTATGCCGGTGGCAAGCGGCTGGAAACCCCATTGATGCGCATGGCCGAGGGCGAATCGAAAGAGCTGTTCGAAACCGCGCTGGAATTCCTGACCCGCGTCGCCGACGAGCTGTCGATGGCGCAGACCGCCGGCGACCAGCAGATGGCGAAGATCAATCAGCAGGTGTTCATCTATCGCCGCTTAGCCCGTCGCAACCGCGTGTTCCAGGGCATGCTGGCCAAGGCAGTGGCGGCCGATCGCCCGGCGAATGTTTCCGCCATCCTGCGCCTGGTCCGCAACGAGCCGTTGGTGATGCTGAAACGCGGCCCCAGCGGCCAGACCGAACGTGAACTGGTGGTGCTGGACAAGACATCGCCCGCGCCGTCCAATCCCACCCTGTCACTGCTTCTGCAACAGGATGCGCGCGGCAACACGCCCTATCATGCGGCGGTGATCGCCAATCGGGCCGATTGCCTGCGCAAATTGCTGTTCGGCCTGTCGCTGGTCGATGTCCACGCGATTCTGACCCGGATTCCCAATCGGCATAACTTGACCGTGCTGGACTTGCTGTCGCCCAAGGCGGCCTATGAAAAACTGTCTGGGGAGATCAAGGCCCAGCGCCTGACCGTGGAAGATGCCCAGGCCATTCTGGCTAATGTGAAGGCTGGCGATACCCGGATTCAGGAATTCCTGGGCGAGATGATCAAGAAGGCCGACGATGTGATCGCCCGCACGGGCGGTGTGAAGGTGGCGAAGCCGACCTTCGATCTGCTGCGCATCCCGACCGTGCAGTTCTTCCTGCAGCAGCGTCAGGTGGCGGCGGGTGGGGCGGCGCCGGCCCGTCCCGCATAGCCGGCTGCCTGTTTCACTCCTGATTCGCTGTCACGGTCATTCCGGTCCAATTCACTCAAGCCCGGTCATGCGCTTGCGCTGTTCGTGCTTGGAGACGCGGATCATCACATCCCACAGGGATCGCAGCATATCTTCGGGCCGCTGGCGGCCATAGGGCAGCTGATCCTTGATCTGCTCCACCATCTCGTCGGTCAGGCTGCGGGGCACGATGGTCAGGTTTTCCTGCGCCAGCATCTGCAGCACCGCCTCGGCCTGCCTGGTGTAATCCTCGAAAAAATAGCGGGTATCGGCCGTGCGGATGGTGCGGGCGATGGCATCCACCAGGTCGCGTCGGTTGCGCATCAACGATCCTCTCCTCCAACACCCGGCACGGTGCCGATATAGCCCGACAGGCCGCGCCGGTTTTCATCCACGACCAGCCGATGGTTCAGGCTGGGCACTGCGCGGTCGGCGCAATCGGCGCGGTCGCACACCCGGCAGCTCGATCCGATCGGCGTGGCGCTGCCGCCATCGTCCAGATCCAGGCCATCGGCATAAACCAACTCGCGCGCATAGGCCAGTGCGCAGCCCAGCGACAGGGCCTGCCGCGCCGTGCCGCGCGCATTGTTGCCCCGGATGTTCAGCCGACCGGGGGCTGTGACCGTGCGGGCGATCTGGAAATAGCTGGTGCCATCGGCCATGCGGGCGACCTGGGCGCAGATCCGGCCGGGCGCGGCAAAGGCATCGAACACCACCCAGCGCGGGCAGCCGCCGCCGAAGCGCGGGGGCAGAAACCCGGATGCGCTGAAGCGCTTGGCAATATTCCCCGCCACGTCCACCCGCACCAGATGGAACGGCACCCCCTGTCCGCCCGGTTTGTTGAGCGTGGTCAGACGGTGGCAGACCTGCTCGAAACTGGCGCCGAACCGGCGTTCCAGCAATTCCAGATCATGCCGGGTTTCGCGCGCCGCATCGCGGAACCGCTCATAGGGCATCATCACCGCGCCGGCGAAATAGCTGGCCAGCGCGGCGCGGGCCAGTGTATCGGCCTCCACCGTGGTGAATTTGCCGCCAGAGGCCAGCCGGTCGATCAGCGGGCGGTGGGCCAGAAAGGCAATCTGCTGTGCCAGATGGAAGATCCGGCTGGGCAGGGGCAGCAATTCCGACAGAAACAGGTTGCGCGTGTGCGGGTCATAGCGCCGGATCAGCCCGTCCAGGCTGCCTGCCGGGACGATGGCGACATCGACGGCGAAGCGCTGTGCCAGAACGGCGACCAGCCCCTGATACAGGCTGTCCTGCTGCAACCCGGCCTCGCGCCACAGGTCTGCCGCCGACTGTTCCAGATCGCGGAAATAGTTTTTGCGGTCCTGGATGAAGTCGGTCACTTCCTCCGACGGCATGCCGACCGGGACGGCGATATCGTCATCGCTCCCCTCCGGCGGCTGGGTCGACAGGCCCCCCGCGCCGCGATAGGCCTGATACAGGGTCAGGATCGCCCGGCCCAGATTGGGCAGGTTGGCAATCACGTCTTTCAGGTCATTCGCCTTCAAATCCGCCCCGTCAAACAGCGGGTCGGCGAACACTTCCATCAGATCGGCGATCAGGCGGCCATCGTCGTCGGCAGTGAACCCTTGCAGGTCGATCTCGAACCGCTGGGCCAGGCGCAGCAGGACAGGCACGGTCACCGCCCGCTGGTTATGTTCCAGCAGGTTCAGATAGCTGGCGCTGATGCCAAGCTGTTCCGCCATCTGGCTTTGGTTCAGCTTCAGATCCTGGCGCAGCCGCCGCAGTTTGCCCCCCAGACGCGCCCTGTTCATCTCGCGTTCATCCCGCCTCCGTACGGGCCTGCGCCCAGTATGTAAAGAATTTACATATTCACAAAATGTAATCTGTAATGAAGTCAATCATAACAGCGTTTCTGATGGTATTTCAATGGATTATTGCATGTGCGAACGGCTTGTCACACCCTGTGGGCATCCGGCCTTTGCGTCGATCCATCTGAAGAAGGGGAAACATCATGACCGTTCAGCACCAACCCAGCGCCGACGCCAAAGCCAACCGCTGGCGCGGCATCCAGCGCGACTATACCCCGGCCGATGTCGCCCGCCTGCGCGGTACGGTGCAGATCGACCATACGCTGGCCAGGCTGGGCGCGGCCCGCCTGTGGGAGCTGCTGCACACCGACCCCTATGTTCATGCGCTGGGCGCCTTTACCGGCAATCAGGCGATGCAGATGGTCAAGGCCGGGTTGAAGGCGATCTATCTGTCGGGCTGGCAGGTGGCGGCGGACGCCAACAATGCCGGGCAGATGTATCCCGATCAGAGCCTGTATCCCGCCTCCTCGGTGCCGGAGGTGGTGGCCCGTATCAACCGCAGCCTGAAGCGTTGCGATGAAATCCACCATGCGGAAGGCAAGGACGATACCTATTGGTTCGCGCCCATCGTGGCCGATGCCGAAGCCGGGTTCGGCGGCCCGCTCAACGCGTTCGAGCTGATGAAGGCGATGATCGAGGCCGGCGCCGCCGGCGTCCATTTCGAGGATCAGCTGGCATCGGAAAAGAAATGCGGCCATCTGGGTGGCAAGGTGCTGCTGCCGACCCAGCAATTCATCCGTACCCTGAACGCGGCCCGGCTGGCGGCGGACGTGATGGGGGTGGACACCTTGCTGGTCGCCCGGACCGATGCCCATTCGGCGCAGTTGATCACCAGCGATATCGACCCGCGCGACCAGCGATTCCTGACCGGGGAACGTACGCCCGAAGGTTTCTTCCGCCTGCGCCAGGATTGCGGGGTGGAACATGCGATCGCCCGCGGGCTGGCCTATGCCCCCTATGCCGATCTGGTCTGGTGGGAGACCAGCGAGCCGAACCTGGACGAAGCGCGCGAATTCGCCGAGGCGATCCATGCCCAATATCCCGGCAAGCTGCTGGCCTATAACTGCTCCCCCTCCTTCAACTGGAAGAAGAAGCTGGACGATGCGACCATCGCCAAATTCCAGCGCGAACTGGGGGCCATGGGCTACAAGTTCCAGTTCGTCACCCTGGCCGGGTTCCACAGCCTGAACTTCGCCACCTTCCAGCTGGCCAAAGGCTATAAGGAGCGCGGCATGGCCGCCTATTCGGAACTTCAGGCGGCGGAATTTGCGGCCGAACCGCAGGGCTATACCGCCACCCGCCATCAGCGCGAAGTCGGCACCGGCTATTTCGATGCGGTGTCGCTGGCGATCTCCGGTGGCCTCAGCTCCACCACGGCTATGGCCGGGTCGACCGAAACCGAACAGTTCCACGGCGCGGGCGCACCGAAGGCGGCGGCGGCTGAATAGCCCCCCTCCCGCGTCCTGCACCTTATCCACCACCCCCGATCCAGAGGTGACACCATGACCAAGCAATATTGGGTGATTGGCGGCGAATACGAAGATACCAGCTTCTCCCGCATCCGCGATGCCCGCGCCATGGGGCCGTTCCCAACCTATGGCCAGGCGCTGTCGGTGTGGCGGGAAATGTCGATCGAAACCCGGCCGCGCGCCAATACACGCTTCACCATCGCCGAAAATGCGGCCACGGCCTGACGGCTTCCCCACTTTGAAAACCCGGCCTGGGCGACCTGGCTGGGAGGGGGCGGCACCGGATGGGCGGTCCGGTGCCGCTCTGTTTTTCCGGTCGATCGGCGGATTGCGCCATCCCCGCCAAATCGCTTGCCATCGCCCGGGAATCGGGGGACCATTCGGCATACCAGCCGCTTGCGAGGTGTGCCGATGGTCCGGTTCGCTGGGATGCAGGGTGTAGCGCGTATCGTGCTCGGAATGGGTGTTGCGGGCCTGCTGGCAGCCGCCCCCGTCCGGGCGGCCACGGCCCGTGTGGTCGATCTGGTGCTGGTGCTGGCGGTCGATGTTTCCCGCTCGGTCGATTACGAGGAATTTCAGCTCCAGCGCGAAGGCTATGCCCAGGCGCTGACCTCCCCCGAAGTGCTGAATGCGATCAAGACCGGCCAGATCGGCGCGATTGCCGTGACCTATTTCGAATGGTCCGGGTTCGATCAGCAGAAAACCATCGTGCCCTGGACCGTGGTGGACGATCTTGCCTCGGCCGAGGCTGTGGCCTCCCGCATTCTGGAGGCCGAACGCCCGTTTGCCGGTTACACATCGATCAGCAATGCCATCGACTATGGCATGGTGCTGCTGGAAGCCTCGCCCCATGAAGGGTTGCGCCAGGTGATCGACATTTCCGGCGATGGCTCCAACAATTCCGGCCGGCCAATCCTGTTGGCGCGGGACGAGGCGGTGGCCAAGGGCATCACCATCAACGGCCTGCCGATCGTCAATGACCGGCCCAGCCCGTTCGGTCGGATCGAGATCAATCTGGAAGACTATTACAAGACCACCGTGATCGGCGGGCCGGGCGCCTTCCATGTGGTGGCGCAGGATTTCCAGGCCTTCGGTCAGGCGATCCGCGCCAAACTGGTCAAGGAAATCGCCGAACTTCCGGCGGAATAACGCCCGAATGATCCGTGCATAAGGGTGGACGGTGCGGCGTGGGCTGGCCGGTTCCTTGCGGGGTGTTGTTGGTTGGTGTGAAGCCTCCCCGTCCAACCTGCCATCAGCCTGCGCAATCCTGACGATCTAGGTATCGCCACCGGATTGCCGGGCCCACGTCCGCACCGTGCGTCCATACCAGCAAATCGCATGCCAGGCCCGCCCGTTGCGGGAATTCGCCAGTTTCAGCGTGCAGAACGATAGTGCGGCAGTGTTGCTGCCCGAAATCTGGGCGTCCCGTGCCCGATTGCCTGCGGCTTGGGCAGCGGTGAGCGTTGGCTGGCTGAGCCGAATGTCCGGTTCTTCCCGATTGTGCGGTGCGTTGAAAACTATTTACAACCGGGCCCGAATCCCGGCCATCATAAGGGCAGGTCCATGCCGTGCGACAAGACTGACAAAGGGGGGAGAAAGATGGCTGGTATCCAGGTGCTGGGAACAATGAAGCCGGGGTTCGAGGAGATCCTGACGCCGGAGGCGCTGGCCTTCCTGGCCGATCTGGAACGGCGCTTCGGTGCCGAACGCCGCCGCCTGCTGGAGCGGCGCGTGGCGGTGCAGGCGTGGCTGGATGCGGGCAACAAGCCCGATTTCCTGCCGGAAACCCAGGCGATCCGCGATGGTGACTGGACCGTCGCCCCCCTGCCGCCCGATCTGCTTGACCGGCGGGTGGAAATCACCGGGCCGGTTGACCGGAAAATGATCATCAACGCGCTGAATGCCCCGGTGAAGGTATTCATGGCCGATTTCGAGGATGCCTCGACCCCGACCTGGGCCAATATGCTCGACGGTCAGATCAACCTGCGCGATGCGATCCGCCGCACAATTTCCTACACCGATCCGGCCTCCGGCAAGGCATACGCGCTGAAGGACAAGGTGGCTGTGCTGATGGTCCGCCCGCGCGGCTGGCATCTGGTGGAAAAGTACCTGCTGGTCGATGGCCGTCCCATGTCGGGCAGCCTGTTCGATTTCGGCCTCTATTTCTTCCACAATGCCAAGGAATTGCTGGCACGCGGCAGCGGCCCCTATTTCTATCTGCCCAAGATGGAAAGCCATCTGGAAGCGCGGCTGTGGAATCAGGTGTTCGTCCATGCCCAGCAGGTGCTGGGACTGCCGCAGGGGACGATCAAGGCGACCGTGCTGATCGAAACCATCCTGGCCAGCTTCGAGATGGATGAAATCCTCTACGAACTGCGCGACCATTCCGCCGGGCTGAATTGCGGGCGCTGGGACTATATCTTCAGCTTCATCAAGAAATTCCGCAACGATCCCAAGGCCGTGATGCCGGATCGCGCCAGCGTCACCATGACCAGCCATTTCCTGCGCTCCTACAGCCAGCTGGTGATCAAGACCTGCCACCGGCGCAAGGTGCATGCCATGGGCGGCATGGCGGCGCAGATTCCGATCAAGGACGACCCGGCGGCCAATGAGGCGGCGATGGAGAAAGTGCGCGCCGACAAGAAGCGGGAGGCGGGCGACGGCCATGACGGCACCTGGGTTGCGCATCCGGGCCTCGCCCCCATCGCCCAGGCCGAATTCGATGCGGTGATGGTAGAGGCGAACCAGATCGCCCGCCAGCGTCAGGATGTCCATGTCACCGCCGCCGATCTGCTGGCGGTGCCCACCGGGGCGATCACCGAAGGCGGGCTGCGCCAGAACGTGTCGGTCGGCATCGGTTATATCGAAGCCTGGCTGCGCGGCCTTGGCTGCGTGCCGCTGCACAATCTGATGGAGGATGCGGCAACGGCGGAAATCAGCCGCGCCCAGGTCTGGCAATGGGTCAAGCATGGCGCGCGGTTGAGCGATGGCCGCCCGGTCACCGCCGATCTGGTGCGCGCTGTGATGGCAGAGGAACTGGCGAAAATGGAAGCCGCCATCGGCGCAGACCGCTTCGCCGCAGGCAAATATGCCGAGGCGGCGGCCCTGTTCGACCGGCTGGTGACCGCCGACCAGTTCGAGGAATTCTTGACCCTGCCCGCCTATGAGGCGGTGAAGGAACCGGCGGCGGCCTGACGCCCCATCCACTACCCGGCACCCCAAATAGCCCCTCTGGTACGGCCGGGCGGCCTGGGATAAGGTCGCCCGGATCTTTTTGGGGCAATAGAGGTGGGGTTGGCGGCGGTCATGCGTGTTCTTCATGTCTCCAGCGGGTTGGACCCGAAAACCGGCGGCACGGCGACGGCGGCGGTTTCGGTGGCGCTGGCGGCCCGCCGTATCGGCCTGGATGTCACCCTGGTCGCCCCGGTCGCGCCCGACCATGCCCAGGCGATCCAGCCCGCACGGCAGGCCCTGGCCGCCGCAGGGGTGGAGGTGCTGACCTTCCCCTTTGCCCGCGAGGAGGGGCCGGCGGTGCGCTGGGGTATCGCCCCGCAGATGAATCGTTGGCTGCGTGCCATGGCCGGGTCATTCGATCTGGTCCATACCCATTCCGTCTGGGTGTGGACCAGCATAGCCGCCATCCGGGCCGCCCATGCTGCGGGCAAGCCCGCCGTGCTGATGCCCCATGAAGGGTTGACGCGCTTCGATATGGCGCGCGGCGGCAACCGGGCGCTGGTGCTGGCTAAGGCGCTGCTGCGCCGCTGGTATCTGGCGCAGGCGGATCGCATCATCGTGTCCTCCCCCCTGGAATTGCGCGACTCGCTGCTGGCCGATCATCCCCGGGCCGAGGTGATCCCCCACCCGGTTTTCGACGAGGCAGAGCCGCGCGCGCTGAAACGCATCACTGGCCCCGATCCGGAATGGATGCCGCTGTCGGTCGGCTATATCGGCCGCTTTCACGAGAAGAAGAACGTGCATCTGCTGATCGAGGCGCTGGCCCTGGCGCCGCAAGTGCGGCTGACCATCGCCGGGGCCGGGGCGCCGGGGGCGGAAGAAGCACTGAAAGATCGCGCCCGCCAGTTGGGGGTGATGGATCGCATCACCTGGCGCGGCTTTGTCGGCGCGGCGGACAAGGCGGAGTTTTATCGCGGGGTGGACCTGGTCGCGATGCCGTCCACCTTTGAATGTTTCGGGCTGGTCGGGGCCGAGGCCCTGTCCAACGGCACCCCGGTCCTGCTGTCGCCGACCGTCGGTATTGCCGAGGATGTGGAGGCCGCCGGGGTCGGGCTGGTGGTGCCGCCCCGTGCCGATGCCATTGCCGCCGCCTTCCGCAAGCTGCAGGAGGATCGGGATACCCTGGAACGCTATGCCGGAAAGTCGCTGGACATGGCGCTGGCCACCTATTCCTTCGCCGCCCATGGGGCCCGGCTGCGCGCCTGTTACGAGGCGCTGCTGACGCCAGCCGCGTAACGGGCGCCGCAGTTTGGCCCGAATCTGACAAAGGTTTCATGCCCGATCCGGGCCGACCCGTGCTAAAGCCGGGATTCGGACCCGGTCCTGCCCATTCGTTGCCCGTCTTGCCATCGGCTTGCCACGGGCTTGCTACAGGCTTGTTGCCGGGATTGGTCCCTGTTAGCGTCGCGGCACCATGCGTATTCTGGTCTATCATCACGATTCATTCGGCGGACGCGGCGGGATTGCGAAGTTCAACCGCGATCTCTTGACCGCCCTGACCGCCCATCCGGCTGTGCGCGAGGTGGTGGCGCTGCCCCGCGTGGTGGTGGAGGATCTGCCCCCCCTGCCGGACAAGCTGCGCTTCTGGGATTGGACGCGCCATGGCAAGGCGGCCTTTCTGGCCGGGGAAGTGGCCAGTATTCTCGACTCGCGCTGGTTCGATCTGGTGATTTGCGGCCATGTCCGGCTGCTGCCGCTGATGCGCCTGACGGAACTGCGCCGCAAGACCCCAATGGGCCTGATCCTGCACGGCGTCGATGCCTGGGACCCCTATGGCGGGGCGGAAACCCGGCGTCAGTTGGCGCGGCTCGATTGGTTCCTGTCAGTCAGCCGCTTCACCGCCGACAAGTTCTGCGCCTGGTCCGGTGTGCCGATGGACAAGGCGCGGGTGATCCCCAATGCCGTCGATATGACGGCCTTCACCCCCGGCCCCAAGCCGGATGCCCTGCTGGACCGCTATGGCCTGCGCGGGAAGCGGGTGCTGATGGGCATGGCCCGGCTGGACGCGCGCGAAAAATATAAGGGGTTCGATGAGGTGATGGAGGCGATGCCCGCCTTGCTGGCCCGCCACCCCGATCTGGCCTATCTGATCTGCGGCGATGGCAGCGACCGGCCGCGCCTGATGCAGAAGGCGCGCGATCTGGGCCTGGCCGACCGGGTGGTGTTCACCGGCTATGTGGACGAGGCCGAGAAGGTCGATCACTATCGTCTGGCCGATGTGTTCTTGCTGGCGGGCTGGGGCGAAGGCTTCGGCATCGTGCTGATCGAGGCCATGGCCTGCGGCGTGCCCGCCATTGCCTCCATCCTCGATGCCAGCCAGGAAGCGGTGGCCGATGGCCGCTTTGGCCTGGTGTGCAATCCGAAGGATCAGGCCTCGCTGATCGGTGCGATCGAGGCGGCGTTGCAGCGCCCGGTCGGGCCGGTGCCAGAGGGACTGGATACCTTCTCCGACCGCGCCTTCGTGCAGCGCATCCACAGCATGATCCTCGATCCGATCCTCCTCGACCCGAAGGCGGCTGGAGCCACCCGATGAGCGTTACCCCCATTCGTCTCGCCTATCTCGTCACCCACCCGATCCAGTATCAGGCGCCGATGCTGCGCCTGCTGGCGGCGCATCCGGCGGTCGATCTGACGGTGTTCTTCGCCTCCGACTTCTCGGTGCGCAGTTTCGTCGATCCGGATTTCGGCAAGGCGATCGCCTGGGACGTGCCGCTGCTGGACGGCTACAAATCCGAAGTGCTGCCCCATATCGGGCAGGACATCCTGAAGGGCGAAAGCCCGACGCCGTGGCGGCCCTTTTCCACCGGGCTGTATCGCCGCTTCATCCAGGGGCGGTTCGATGCCCTGTGGGTGCATGGCTATAACCGCGTACCCCACTGGCTGGCGGTGGTCTATGCCCGGATGCTGGGCATGAAAGTGTTCATCCGCGATGAATCGACCGATATCTCCGCCGAACGGTCGGCGGCCAAGCAGGCAGCGAAACACGCGTTCTTCCGCAGCATCGATGCGCTGACCCATGCCTGGCTGACCATCGGCAGCCTGAACCATGCCTATTACCGGGGGTTCGGCATTGCCGAGCGCAAGCTGTTCCGGGTGCCCTATGCCGTCGATAATGCGTTCTTTCAGGACCGGATCGCCCAGGTGGCCAAGGACCGGGACGGGCTGCGCCAGCGCCTGGGGCTGGAGCCGGGCCGCCCGGTCATCCTGTTCGCCGCCAAGTTGATCCAGCGCAAGCGGCCGATGGATCTGCTCCAGGCCTATGCCCGCATTGCCAACGAGGCAGGCTGCGGCCGCCCCTATCTGCTGTTCGCCGGGGAAGGCGAAAGCCGCCGCGACATGGAAACCTTCATCACCCGCCATTCGCTGGACGGGGCGCGGATACTGGGGTTCCAGACCCAGGGTGAACTGGCCGCGCTGTACGATCTGTGCGATCTGTTCGTCCTGCCGTCCGACCGGGAAGCCTGGGGCCTGGTGGTCAACGAGGCGATGAATGCCGGGCGGGCGATCATTTGCAGCGACCGGATCGGATCGGCCCCCGATCTGGTGCGACCGGGCGAGAATGGCTACATCTTCCCGACCGGCGATGCCGATGCCCTGGCCGGGGCCCTGCGCGCCAGCCTGTCCGACCCGGACAAACTGCGCGCCATGGGCAAGGCCAGCCTGGACATCATCAACCGCTGGAGCTTCGCCGAGGATATCGACGGCTTCCTGACCGCAGCGGAAACCGTGTTCGGCCGTCCGCTGAAGGGGGCCTGATCCGATGGCCGCCGCCGCCACACCCGTGTCCGATATCGACCGTCCCGTACTGGTCACCGGCGGGGCCGGGTTCATCGGCAGCCATACCTGCAAGGCGCTGCGCGCGGCGGGCTATACCCCGATCACCTATGATGCGTTGAACCGGGGCGACCGGGCGGCGGTGCGCTATGGCCCGCTGGTGGTGGGGGATATCACCGACCGGGCAGCGCTGGATGCCTGTCTTGCCCGCTATCGGCCAACGGCGATCCTGCATTTCGCCGCCTTTGCCTATGTCGGGGAATCGGTTGCCGACCCGGCGCTGTACTATCGCAACAATGTGGTGGGCAGCCTGACCCTGCTGGATGCCGCGCTGGCGGCGGGGATCGACAAGATCGTCTTTTCCTCCACCTGCGCCACCTATGGTACGCCGGATCACCTACCGATCACCGAGGCCACGCCGCAGCGCCCGATCAACCCCTATGGCGCGTCCAAGCTGATGGTGGAGCGGATGCTGGCCGATTTGTCGGCGGCGCACGGCCTGCGCTCGGTCAGCCTGCGCTATTTCAATGCCGCCGGGGCCGACCCGGAGGGCGAACTGGGCGAGGATCACGACCCGGAAACCCATCTGCTGCCGCTGGCGATCATGGCAGCGCTGGGCAGCGGGCCGGCGCTTCAGGTGTTCGGCCAGGACTACCCGACGTCCGATGGCACCTGCATCCGCGATTATATCCATGTCGCCGATCTGGCCGATGCCCATGTGCGGGCGCTGGCCTATTTGGAACGCGGCGGCGCCACCCTGGCGGCCAATCTGGGCACCGGCGCGGGCTATTCGATCCGCCAGATTCTGGATGCGGTGGAAGGGGTGCTGGGCCGCCCGGTGCCGCACCGGATCGCGCCGCGCCGACCGGGCGATCCGCCCAGTCTGGTCGCCGATCCGACCCTGGCGCAGCAGGTGCTGGGCTGGACCCCGACGCGGTCCGACCTGCCGACCATTGTGCGCACCGCCGCCGCCTGGCTTCAGCGCAAGCATAATCAGCCGCAGTAAAGGCGCTGCCATGTCGTCCGATCCGCTTTCGCCCACCAGATTGACTCCCGCTACATTGACCCCGGCCCAGCGGGCCGCCATTCCGGTGCTGACCGTGCATCCGGGCGCGGCGCATTTCATTTATGAACTGGTGGCGGCGGTGGAAGCGCTGGGCTTCGATGGCCGGTTCGAGACCGGCTTTTTCCACGATCCGCACGGCCTGCTGGCGCGGCTGGCATCTTATGCTCCTCCCGGTCTGCGCAGCCGTCTGATGCGCGAATTCAGCCGCCGCAGCTTTGCCGGGATATCGCCCCGGCGCGTGATTGGCCATCCGTTGCCGGAACTGCTGTACGTCGCCGCCGCGCGCAGCCTGGCCCATAAGCCGGAAATTCCGCGCCGCCTGATGGCCTGGCGCAACCGGGTGATCGACGGTGCGGCCGCCCGGCGCATCCTGCGCGACCGGCCGCGGCTGGTGATCGGCCACGATACCTCGGCGATTGCCAGCATCCGCGCCGCGCGGGCGGTGGGGGCGAAATCCATCCTCAACCAGATGATCGGCCATGTCGCAATCGGCGACCGCATCCTGCGCGAAGAAGCCGCATTGCAGCCGGCCTGGGCCGATTCGCTCCACGCCGGTGCGCCGGACTGGCTGATCGACCAATGCATCGCCGAAGCGCGGGAGGCCGATGCGGTTCTGGTGCCGTCGGACTATGTGCGCCAGACCATGATCGATGTTGGCACCGCGCCGGAGCGGATCAAGCTGCTGCCGTTCGGCGTACGGGTTGACCGCTTCGCCCCGCTGGCAGAGGCGGAAAAAGCCCAGCTGCGGGGTGCCGATGGCAAGTTCCGGCTGCTCTATGTCGGCCAGATCAGCCAGCGCAAGGGCCTGAGTTATGCGCTGGAGGCGGTGAAGCGCCTGAACGACCCGGCGGTGGAGCTGGTGCTGGTCGGCGGCATGGTGGGGGAGGGGCGCGGCCTCAAGCCCTATGACGGGCTGTACCGCCATATCCGCAATGTCCCCCATGCCGAAGTGCAGACCCTGTTCCAGACCGCCGATGCCTTCGTCTATCCGTCGCTGCACGAAGGTTCGGCGCTGGCGATTTTCGAGGCGATGGCGAGTGGGTTGCCCGTGATCACCACGGTCAATTCCGGGTCGATGGTGCGCGATGGCATCGACGGCGCGTTGGTGCCGATCCGCGATCCCGATGCGATTGCGGCCCAGATCGCCCGGTTGAAGCAGGACGAGGGGCTGCGCCGTACCCAGGCGGCCAATGCCCGCGACCGCGCGCTTTCCTTTACCTGGGATCAGTATCGCATCACCCTTTCCGCGATATTGGACGATCTTTGCGCGTAGAAACAGCGGGGCAGCCCTGCAGTTTCCGATGATAATCTAGATAAAATTTTCTTGAAATACAGCTTGGCTGCGCTAATGTAACTCCAGATAAAGCCGCCTCTGGGGTCTCTCAACCGACCCGCGCGGCCCGGCACCAGAAGGTGAGCGAAGGAAGGGACACCATGGCGCAGTTGCCCAAATTGCTGACGAATTTCAGCTTTCCGTCCACCGTGGTGTTCCCCAGCACCATCACCGTGCCGCTGTCGCAGGCCCGCCCGGTCACCCCGTATCGCCCGCCCTCCGGCGCAGCGGAACGTGCGGTTCGTACCGGCCTGGGCGTCGATCCGGCGGCCCGGCCCAATGCCCCGGCCCTGCCGAACAAGACGGTCGAAGACCGGTTGATCCGCGATGTGGTCGCCCTGGGCGCCCGCGCCGATCAGATGGTCAACACCTATGGCAGCGACCGCCGCCTGGTGACCCAGCAGCAGGATATCCTGCGCAATCTGGATCCGAATCGCCTGGGCGCAATCGGCAATGGCCGCGACTACACCCTGGCGGCGCCGACCAGCACCACCAGCCGCGGCACGCTGTCCAACGGCCTGACCCGCGAAACCACGGTGGATACCGCCGCCCGGTCGGTCGATTACACCAAGGCCGATGCTGCCTCCGGCACGCTGGGGTCAGTGCGCACCTTCACCGAACGGGTGGTCACCACCCGCGATCTGATCCCCGCCGGCACCCTGGAGGGCCAGACCGAAGAAGCCGCAGCCGGGCCGACCGTGCGTCGCGCCGAAACCACCGAAGAATTGACCTTCGCCGATCTGGAAGCCTTCACCCAGACGCGCCTGACCGCGCAGCGTGCGGTGATCACCAGCTCTGCCGATACCAATATCCGCGCCGAAGAACGGCTGACCGCCACGCTGTACCGCGTGCGGGAGGATGGCCAGTACGAGCGCCTGGTCTATGAACGCTTCTTCAGCGTGACCACCAACCAGGATGGCAGCGAAATCCTCGCCTCGACCGAGCGGGAAACCCTGACCAGCGCGCTGGTCAACAGCGATGGCGATGTGACCATCCAGACCCAGCAGGATCAGTCCAGCGTGCAGCGCCTGGCCAATGGCGCGATCGCCAGCTCCAGCCTGAATGTGCGCCGCCGGGAAGAACTGGACGGCTATACCACCGACGCCGGTCAGTACGGGGTGTTGCAGTCGCGGATTGCCGAACAGGTCACCACCTCCTCCGGCCGCCTGAACGCCGATGGTTCGGCCAGCGTCAGCACGACCGACCGCCGCGATCTGTTCATCGGCGATGGCGAGAATGTGATTTCCGCCCAGTCGTCGATCAGCAGCGAAAGCGCCTCCCGCCGGGCCGATGGCACCATTTCCGCCTCGGCCACCACCAAGCGGATTGGCTTCGCCCTGGGCAATGACGAGATCGAAGGCAATGGCCGCGATGCGCTGACCCTGCTGCAGGCATCGGCCGTGGTGCAAAGCGTCTCGGCCACGCTGCGTCCGAACGGCGTTGCCACCCTGCGCGCCAGCGACGACCGCCTGTCGGTCCGCACCCGTGACGGTGTGCTGGGCCCAGTGCGTGTCGCCTCTGCAGACCCGGTTCAGGTCACGGTGAACACCGCCGCCCTGCCGTCCGCCGTTCCCGCGGCGCCGAATGCCGACAGGCCGGGCAATGGTAAGGGCCGCAGCAATGAACAGGCGAATAGCCAGGGCAATAACGGTCTGGCGAACAGCCAGGCTGTGGCTGCCCAGGCTGCTGCAGGCCGTGGCCGGGTGATCACCTCTGACGATCAGGTGGTGTCGGGTCCGCTGGCGATCATCCCGGGCGCGGGCGATGCCACCGGCCAGCTGCGTGTGCAGGTGATGCGCAACAATAAGGGGCCCCAGGTGACGCTGAATGCCGCTACCGGCATGATCTCCGCCCAGACCGGCCCGTCCAGCGGCGGGGCCTCGGCCCAGCGCGACGTGAAGCTGCTGGAGGCTTACACCCGTAACCAGGAACGCGCTGCCCGCACCAATATCGAAGGCGACGGCCTGCTGTCGATCGCCAAGGCGCCGAAGAACCAGGGCAAGAAGCTGCTGGCGCTCGGGGCTGAGAATGGTACCCTGGTGCGCGCCGGATACGATCCGCGCTTCCCCAATGTCCGGGCGACCAATTCCATTGTCTCGCTGATCGATTTCAGCAAGACCACCGTCGTGATCGCCTGATTTTTAGCGCAGCCTGAATGAAAATCCCCGCCAGTCCATGGCGGGGATTTTTGTTTTTATCGGGGCGGTCCGGGCAGTCTAGGCGTTGGCCGACAGCCGGTTGAAGAAATGTTCGGCCTTTTCGGTCAGCCGCTTCGATTGCAGGTCCAGATCCTCCGACGCCGACAACATGCGCTTGGCGGCCTCGTCGGTCACATCGACCGCCCCGCTGATCGATCCGATGGCCTGCGCGGCTTCCTCCGTCTCCCCAGCCGCATGGCCGGCATTGGCGGCCAGATGTTGGGTGGCACTATCCTGATCGGCAACCGCCTGGACCAGATCGCCGGTCGATTCGCTGATGGTGCGGATGGTGCCGCCGATGCCCTGGATCGAGCCGACCGCGCGCTGGGTTGCCTGCTGGATCGCGCCGACCTGGGCCGAGATACCTTCCGTCGCCCGGCTGGTTTGTTCTGCCAATGCCTTCACCTCTGCCGCGACCACAGCGAACCCCCGGCCTGCCTCGCCCGCCCGTGCCGCTTCGATCGTGGCATTCAGGGCCAGCAGGTTGGTCTGGTTGGCAATCGCCTGGATCAGCCCGACGATCTCGCCAATCTTTCCGGCCGCGTCGGCCAGCGACACCACATCCGCCGTGATCCGCTCCGATTCGACCGATGCCTGCCGGGTTTCCTCCGCAGACCGGTTGAGCTGCCCGCGAATGCCCGACAGGCTACGGGATAGACCACCCATCCCATCGGCAATCGTGTTCACCGTGCCGGTTGCCCGGCTGGCCTGGACGGTGGCATTGCTGGCGGAAATACGGATCTGCTCAGCCGATCCGGCCAGATTGCGCGATAGGGCATTCATCCGGTCAGCCGATGCCGCCATATCGGCGATCACGCTGCGGACTTCGCGTTGAAACTCTTCTGATAGTGCGGCCAGGGCGCGGGCCTTTTCCTGTTCGGCGCGGGCTTCGCTCGCCGCCTTTTCCTCTGTCAATTGCCGCTCACGCTCTGCAGCAGCCCGCACGGCCTGTGCATCGGCGTCCGCCTTTAGAGCCACATTGCGGATTTGCCAGGTGAGCAGAAAAATCGGAATTGCCCCGGCACCTGCTGGGCCGATGATCCAAAATAGGTGGACCCAATCCTGTCCGGCCTTAAATCCCACAAAGCCGGTGGCATGGATCAGCAGCAGATTGGCGACGGCGATTGCGAACGTCGCCAGGGTCAGCGGGAAGGAGCCATAGACCGCCAGCGCGCCCCACAGGACCAGGGCGAAGGTGTAGGGGAACACCTTGGTGCCGTCGATCGACCCCAGAACGACAGTGCCGGAATGGCACAGCACCCCCATGCCGACAACCACCACCCAATGCTTCAGGGTGGTTCTGCGCAAGAAATAGACCACGCCGGTGGCGATCACCGTTATCAGCGTCTGCAATCCGACCAGGGCCCAGAATTCGCCCGCCGGCCTGATCGTTTCCATCACATAGAACAGCGACAGAACCACGGTCACCCATTGGCCGACCATACCGACATAGGTGACCCTGGTTCTCAGCTGTTCCAGCAGGCTGTCTTCTTGTGCCACGGCCATGCACTGCCCCTTACGGTACCCGGATATACTGGGGCAATACTTGCCCCTCCTCCGGTCACGAACGACGTTTCAGACTAGAACGACCAGTTGAAGCCGATCATCAGCGCCTGGATGGTGACCGAAAACTCGGTCGGGGCCAGGGCCGATGCGTTCGGCAGCCCGGTCACGCTTGTGTCTGAATGCCAGCCATAGCTGTAGGCGACATCCAGCCGGGCCGACGGCGTGAACGACCAGCTTGCTCCCAGCGACAGATGGTGCTGGGTCAACACCGGCAGGATCGGCAGCAGCTGATTGTCCTCATAAACCTTGTCGGAGTAGCGATAGCCGGCACGCAGCGTCAGGCTGTCTGTCGCCTGATACTGGCCGCCGACCGCGAAGATATTGATATCGTTATAGGATTGCGGAATGCGCAGGGCGATATCCCCGCCGCCATCGGCCTGGAAGCGGACCTCGATATCCTTCATCTGGTCGCTCCACAGCACCCGCCGGTAATCGAAGCCAAGCTCGATCTTGTCGCCGATCTTCTGGCTGATGCCGAGCGACAGTTCGGCCGGCGGATTGAAGCCGCTGATCTTGTAGGTGCCGTTCAGCGGAACCTGCACCCCCTGCGGGGTCAGCGCAATCGCCTTGCCGCGCCCTTCCAGATCCGGGCCATAGGTCGGCAGCTGATAGGAGAAGCCGAGGCGCGTGCCCTCGACCGGGGTGAAGGTGGCGCCGACGCGGCCTGAGACGCCGAAGGAATCGACTCCGGCCTTGGCTTCCGGCCCATGGTTGGCCGACAGATAAACGCCGCCGCCCATGCCCAGCACCGGCCCCAGGACCGGCAGGAGCGACCCGCTCAAGCGGCCTTGCGCCAGATAGGCGCCAACCTGATCGACCCCCGCCAGCGACCCGAGGCTGAGGCCGGTATAGACCAGGTCAACCCCGGCGCCGAGAGTGAGCTGTTCGCTGGCCTTCCAGCTAAGGGCGACCGGCGCGCGGGCGAACAGCGCCTTGCTGGACACTTCCAGGCCGCTATCGACCCCGCTGGGCAGGCGCGACAGGAAGCTGTCCTGACCCCATTCGGTACCCAGACCCCCCTGGGACATCAGGCCCGCCCCTACGGTGACATCGCCGAAGCGCCAGGATGCCCCGAGATAGGGGATGTAATAGCCATTGAAAAAGCTGCGGTCGCCTTCGACCGTCTCGCCCGTCCGCCGGTTGGTCACTTCCAGCGGCGTGGGGCCGATCGTCATCAAGCCCCCTTCAACCTGGCGCCCCGCGCCGAGGGACAGGGTGGCCGGATTGTTGATCAGGCCGCCGACGCCGATATCGGTGGCCGTGGCCAGCCCGCCCATACCCTGCGACTTGGCATTGCGCCCTTCGAAATGAAATACATCAACGGCATGGCTGGGCAGCGCGGCGACCGTGATCGCCGTCGTCAAAGCGAGGAAAAACCTCATGCGCATGAAGGTCACCTGTTATTAAAATCTGGGGTGACCCTTCGAATACCAGAGTGTTTGTGAATCAGATATTAATGCTGACTAGGGGTTGTGAAATTTCGTATCGACAATTTCAGAGTCTCGGCGAGAAATAAACCTTCAATACATATGAACTACTATAAAATAGCGCTTCGCGTTAGTTTGGCCATCTGCGAGTCCAGATCAAACGTCCCCGGCCTTAAAACCGCTTGAAGCTGGCGGCCATGGTGGCGATGGCCGATTTATGGCGCTGCCCGGCGGGCGACGGCGGCGGGCCGTTCGGATCGATGCCGATGCTGTTCAGCATTTCTTCCGGTGTCAGCGGGGCCTTGGCCTGGCGTGGCGGGGTCGGAATCCGCTGGCTCAGGGTTTCGACGATATTGTCCAGCGCTTCGGGCGGCAGTTCGCGCTTTTTCGCCGGCGCGGTTCCCGGCACCACCCGATTGGGCTGGCCGCGGCTTTGCAGCTTTTGCAGCACCCGGTCAACCGCCTGGAAGGCGATACCCTGGAGGTAGGGTTGCGTCAGCGCAGCCAGCAGGGCGCTGTCCTTGGCGGCCGTTTCCATCAACAGCCGAACCGCAGTGGTGCGGTCGCCGCGCGCGGCCAGAATCGCGTCTTTCAACTTGGCCTGAAGATAGGGGTGCGACATGGTTTGGCTCCTGTATGGCGTCGGTTAGCTATATCATGGAAATCGCAGATGCGGAAAATACCGTCTGGGAAGCCGGTCCAACCACCGGTACAGTAATGCCCATGCCCGATACAGCGCCCGCCCCCCGTTCCGACGCAAAGCCACCCGATGAAAAGTCCGGCCGGGCCGCCGCCGTTCGTTCCGGTTTGCCACGCCATCGCCGCAGCCTGATCCATCGCCGGGCGCTGGATGTTCAGCTGGCGGCGCTGAACCCGCGTGACGGCGATGCCCAGCGGCGGGCGGCGGTCCTGGCCCTGCTGCGCGAGGCACTGGCCGCGGGACGGGCCGAAGTCAAACGCCGGTTCGAGGCCGGTTGCGGCGGGCCGGCTGCGGCGGCGGCCTATGCCTATCTGATGGATCAGATCATCCGGCTGCTGTACGACGATACGGCAATGCGGCTCTATCCGTCGCACAATCCGACCCAGTCCGAACGCCTGTCGATTGTGGCGGTCGGCGGCTATGGCCGGGCGGAACTGGCGCCGTTTTCCGATATCGATCTGCTGTTCCTGCTGCCCTACAAACAGACCCCGATCGGCGAACAGATTGTCGAGCATATGCTCTATATGCTGTGGGATCTGGGCCTGAAGGTCGGCCATGCCACCCGGTCGGTCGATGATTGCCTGCGCATGGCGAAGCAGGATGTCACCATCCGCACGGCGATTCTGGAGGCGCGCTATATCTGGGGCGATCAGGCGCTGTTCACCGAATTGAAGCAGCGCTTCGCCGCCGAGGTGGTGCACGGATCGGCCCGCGATTTCGTCGAAGCCAAGCTGGCCGAGCGCGACGCCCGGCACGAACGGTTGGGCGACAGCCGTTATGTGCTGGAGCCGAACATCAAGGAAGGCAAGGGTGGGCTGCGCGATCTGCACACGCTGTTCTGGATCGCCAAATATGTCTATCAGGCGGAAAGCGTGGCGGCGATCACCAGCCGGGGCGTGCTGACCACGGCAGAGGCCGCCAAGTTCCAGAAGGCCGAGGCCTTTTTGTGGACCCTGCGCTTTCATCTGCACTATCTGACCGGGCGGGCCGAAGAACGGCTGACCTTCGACGTACAGACCGAGTTGGCGCGCCGCATGGGCTATACCGACCATGCCGGCACCCGCGGCGTCGAACGGTTCATGAAGCATTATTTCCTGGTGGCGAAAGATATTGGCGATCTGACGCGCATCTTCTGCGCCGCCCTGGAGGCCGAGCAGCAACGCAAACCCAAACTGTCGCGCCTGACCCGGTTGTGGAGCGGCTGGCGCCGCGAACAGCACGGCTTCCTGATCGAAGGCGATCGGCTGTCGATCAGCGATCCCGATGCGTTTCTGGCCGATCCGGTCAATTTCATCCGCCTGTTCTGGGTGGCAGAGAAAAACAGCCTGGACATTCATCCCAAGGCCCTGCGCCTGATCACCCAGAACCTGCGCAAGATCGACGCCAAACTGCGCAGCAATGCCGAGGCAAACCGGCTGTTTCTGGAGATTCTCACCTCTCCCGCCGACCCGGAATCGACCCTGCGCCGCATGAACGAGGCCGGGGTGTTCGGCCGCTTCATTCCCGATTTCGGGCGGGTGGTGGCGCAGATGCAGTACGATATGTATCATGTGTACACTGTCGATGAGCACACGCTGTTCGCCATCGGTATCCTCAACCGTATCGAGCGCGGGGTGCTGAAAGAGGATCTGCCGCTCGCCACCTCCATCATGCCGACCCTGGTGTCGCGGCGGGCGCTGTATGTAGCGGTCCTGCTGCACGATATCGCCAAGGGGCGGGGCGGCGATCATTCCATGCTGGGCGAACAGGTTGCCTATAAGCTGTGCCCGCGCCTGGGCCTGACGCCAGAGGAAACCGAAACCGTGGCCTGGCTGGTGCGCTGGCATCTGGCGATGAGCAACACGGCGTTCCGCCGCGATCTGCACGATCCGCAGACGATTCGCGATTTCGTCGATCTGGTGCAATCGCCAGAGCGGTTGAAGCTGTTGCTGGTGTTGACCGTGGCCGATATCCGCGCGGTTGGCCCCAAGGTGTGGAACAACTGGAAGGCCGGGCTGCTGCGCGAACTCTATGCCCTGGCGGACGAGGCGATGGTCGCCAGCATCGAAGGGGCGGCCGATCCTGTCGCCGGCGCGGAACGGCGGCTGGCGGCGATCCAGGCCGATCTGCGCGCCGCCTTGTCGGACTTTTCCGATGCCGACTTCGCGGCCCATCTGGACCGGGGCACGCGGCCCTATTGGCTCTCAACCGACCGGGAGACGCTGGTGCGGCAGGCCCGCATGATCCGCCGGGCAGAGGCCGATCAGGCCCCGCTGTCGGTGGAAACGCGGGTCGATCCCAAGCGCGGGGTCACCGATGTCACCATCTATACCGGCGACCATCCGGGCGTGTTTGCCCGCATCGCCGGGGCGCTGGCGTTAAGCGGGGCGAACATCGCCGATGCGCGCATCTTCACCCTGACCAACGGCATGGTGCTGGACAGTTTTTCGATCCAGTCCCCCGATGGCGGTCCCTATGACCGGCCGGACCGGCTGGCCCGGCTGGCGGTACAGATCGAACAGGCCTTGTCGGGCCGCCTGAAGCAGTTGAAGGACCTGTCGAAACAGCCATCGGCCGGTCCGGCCCGCATGCAGGTGTTCACTGTGCAGCCCCGTGTGCTGATCGACAACAAGGCCAGCAAGACCCATACGGTGATCGAAGTGAATGGCCGCGACCGGCCCGGCCTGCTCTATGACGTCACCTCCACCCTGACGCGGCTCAATCTGCAAATCTCCTCCGCCAAGATCTCCACCTATGGGGAACGGGTGGTGGACGTGTTCTATGTAAAGGATATTTTCGGCCTGAAGATCGACCGGGCCGACAAGCTGGACGATATCCGCACGGCACTGTTCACCGCCCTGGGCGCGCCGCCGGTGGCTCTGACGGCCGCCCCGAGATCGCCGCCTGTATCACCGCTTATATCACCTGGGCCAGTCGAACCGGCTGCCGGATAACGGTGGCGGGTTGCGGTGGTGAAGGCGGTCCACTGTCTCCTTGTGCTTGGGCTGATCGGCGCTTGGCCGGCCCTTGGTGTGGCCCAAATCTTTGCCCAAGTCTCTGCCCAAGTCTTTGCCCCGACTGGCGCCCCATCCGGCCCAGCCGATACGGCCGATACGGACGCAGCGGTGACCAGGGCACTGGCTAATCGCGACTATGCCGCCGCCCGGCGTCTTTTGTTCCCGCTGGCCCGTCGTGGCGATGCCCAGGCCCAGTATCGCCTGGGGATGCTGCTGGCCGATCCGGACCTGCCGGATACCGACGCAGAGGCTGCACGTTTCTGGCTGCGGGCTGCGGCGGACCAGGGCCATGCCGGGGCCGCCCGGCAGCTCCAAACGCTGGGGCAGCCGAAATCAGCCGATGTGCAGGCGCAGGGATGGCAAGGGCGACTGGCTCCCAGCCCGCAAGGGGTGCTGCAGGGGGCGCCTGTTCCGCCGCCGGTGGCGCCGCCCCCGCCCGCCGTGGTCACCGACCTGACGGCCATTCCCGTAGTGCCGGAAACCGGGCCGATCCAGCCGCTGCGCCCGGCCGATCCGGTCCAGCTGGTGCCGCCATCCCCCGTTCCATTCGCCCCGCCAACACCAGCCCCGCCACTACCGGCACCCCAAGCGGGCCGTGGCTGGTGGGTGCAATTGGCCAGCCTACCCGACGCAGAAGCGGCCGAACGGGAGCGCCTGCTGCTGGCCCGTCGCTGGGCTACATTTCTGGATGGCCTAGCCCTGACGGTCCGTCCGGTTGATCTTGGGGTGCAGCAGAGCGGCGCCAAGGGCCGCTGGTTCCGTATTCAGACCGATACAAGCCTGTCACGCGATACGGCCGAACGGCTGTGCGCAGCCCTGCGTCAACAAGGCCAGCCCTGTATTCTTCAGCGCTCCAATCCCTGAGATTGCTCTACAGCAACCCTTCCAGAACACGGTCGGGCGGGGTGTGGCCATCGACGAAGGTCTTGATATTGATGATGACCTTTTCCCCCATATCCACCCGGCCTTCCAGGGTGGCCGATCCCATATGGGGTAGCAGCACCACGTTCTTGGCCTTCAGCAGCTTGGGGCTGACCGCCGGTTCGTGTTCATAGACATCCAGCCCCGCACCGCCCAGCTCGCCCTTGGTCAGCATCTCCGCCAGGGCTTTTTCGTCGATGGTCTCGCCGCGCGCCACGTTGATGACGATGGCGTGGCGCTGCAGCAGTTTCAGCCGCCGGGCCGACAGCAGGTGGAAGGTGGCGGGCGTGTGCGGGCAGTTGCTGGAGACGATATCCATCCGCGCCAGCATCTGGTCCAGGCTGTCCCAATAAGTTGCTTCCAGATCCGCTTCCAGATCGGGGTGGGCGCGGCGGCGATTGTGGTAATGCACCGACAGGCCGAAGCCGCGCGCGCGGCGGGCCAGCGCCGTGCCGATCCGCCCCATGCCGATGATGCCCAGCCGCTTGCCGTGGATCCGCCGCCCCAGCATCCAGGTGGGCGACCAGCCAGACCAGTCGCCCGCGCGCAGCACCCGTTCCCCCTCGCTGACCCGGCGGGCGACCGCCAGAATCAGCGCCATCGCCATGTCAGCAGTATCTTCCGCCAGAACGCCGGGGGTATTGGTCACGGTGATGCCGCGCGCGCGGGCCGCCGCCAGGTCGATATGGTCAACCCCGGCGCCGAAGGATGCGATCAGCTTCAAGTTCGGCCCGGCGGCGGCGATCAGATCGGCATCGATCCGGTCGGTCACGGTCGGCACCAGCACATCGGCGCTGGCAATCGCGGCGATCAGCGACTCCCGCTCCATCGGCGCGTCATCGGCGTTCAGCCGCGCGTCGAACAGTTCCATCATCCGGGTTTCGATCACATCGGGCAGTTTGCGTGTGACCACCACCACCGGCTTTTTGCGCGTCATGCAAACATTCCCCCCTTCATGTCGGCAGACGAAACTGGCTCCAGCGATAAAAGGCGCTTCACAAGGCTGCGGTCAACGGCTAATTCAAAGACGGATCAAGCGGATAGGCGGGGATTCGGGGCCGGAATGGCGCAGCAGCAGGACAAGCGGGCAGACAAGGGCGGGCGGCGCCATGGGCGTGGCCTGATATCCGTCCGTGCGGTCTTGCTGTCTGCAGCGCTTGTTCTGTCCGGCACGGGCGCCAGTTTGGCCCAGGTGCGGCCGGAAAATGGCGGGCTGCCGATCCCGCGCTTCGTCTCGCTGCGGTCGGGGGAGGTGAATTTGCGCACCGGGCCGGGCGGGCAATACCCGATCGAATGGGTGTTTTTGCGCGCCAATATGCCGGTCGAAGTGATCGCCGAATATGAAACCTGGCGGCGCATCCGCGATGCCGATGGGGCCGAAGGCTGGGTGCATCAACGGTTGCTGTCCGGCCGCCGGACCGCGTTGATCACCGGGGCGATCCGCGATCTGCGCCGCCGGCCGGAAGGCAATTCCCCGCTGGTTGCCCGTCTGGAGCCGGGGGTGATTGCCGAAATCCGCACCTGCAAGGGCGATTGGTGCCAGCTGGATATCGGCGGCAAGCGCGGCTGGGTGCTGCGCGGCGAGTTCTGGGGCACCTACCCGAACGAGCCGGTCGAAGGTTAAGGCATCAGCAATTCCAGCGCCGCCCCTTCGCAGACGGCGGGGGAAAACAGATGCCCCTGCATCTCATCGCAGCCGAGAACCATCAGGACATCGCGCTGCGATTGGGTTTCCACCCCTTCGGCGACCGTGGTGAGGCGCAGGCTTTTCGCCAGCGCAATGATGGCGGAGGCAATCGCGGTTTCCCCTTCCCCGCCCGGGATGCCGGCAATGAAGGAGCGATCGATTTTCAGCACATCCAGCGGCAGGTGACGCAGATAGTTCAGCGACGAATAGCCGGTGCCGAAATCATCGACCGCGATCGACAGCCCCAATGCCCGCAAATCGCGCAGGATGCGGATCGATCGGTCGACATCGTGCATCAGGCCGCTTTCGGTCACCTCCAGTTCCAGCCGGGGCCGCACCAGGCCAACCCGGTCCAGCGCCGCGCGCACCCGGTTCAGCAGGGCGGCATCGTGCATCTGGCGCACCGACAGATTGACCGACAGGGACATGGCCTCGAACCCATGGTCATGGAAGCGGCGCAGCGCCGCGCAGGCCTCCTCCAGCACCCAGCGCCCCAGCGGTACGATCAGGCCCGAATCTTCGGCGACCGGAATGAACCGGCTGGGCGGGATGCTGCCCTCGCTGGGGTGGTCCCAGCGGACCAGCGCTTCAAAGCCCAGAACCCGGTTGGTTCGGGCGTCGACGCGCGGTTGATAGGCCAGATGCAGCCCGCCCTTTTCGATCGCGCGGCGCAATTCGGTTTCCAGGGTCAGGCGGCCGGCGCGGCGGGCCGTCACTTCCGGCGTACACATCTGCCAGGAATTGCGCCCCGCTTCCTTGGCCAGATAGGTGGCCCCCTCTACATTTTTCAGAATCTGCGCCGGGTCCTGCGCATGGTCGGGCCAGATCACCACCCCGGCAGAGGCATGGACGAAGATTTCCACATCCTCGATCATGAAGGTGCGGCCGAACGCTTCCTCTACCCGCGTGCGCAGGCGGTCCAGCGTTGCGGGCACGTCCTGCGTTGCGGCGGCCAGCACGAATTCGTCGCCGCTGACCCGCGCCAGCAGGTCGCCCGGCTCCAGATCGGCCGACAGACGCCCGCCGATCGCGCGCAGCAGCTGATCGCCCAGCGCGTGGCCAAAATGGTCGTTCACTTGCTTGAAGCGGTCGATATCGATGCCAACCACCACAATGCGGTCGCGCGGGTCGATCGCGCTGTGGATCACCCCTTCCAGTGCCTGAAGCAGATGCACCCGGTTCGCCAGCCCGGTGATCTGATCGTACAGGGCCAGCCGCGCCAGGCGCTTTTCCATCCGGGTCCGGCGGGTTACATCGCGCACCAGCAGCGCGGCATGGTGCCGGTCGTCGAACCGGGTTAGCGACAGTTCGGCCCAGAAGGTGCTGCCGTCGATACGCGCCAGTTCCACCGGCTGGCCCGACCCGATCGCATAGGAGCCGAAACGGCGGGCAATGGCGGTCAACGGATCGGGTGCCCCTGGCGTCCCGGTAAGACTGAAGCCCAAAAGATGCAGAATAGACCGGCCATGCAGCGAGACCGGATCCACGGCGAACAGGGTGCTAGCGGCCTTGTTGGCACCTTCGATGGTGCCGTCCTCGGCCAGCAGCAGCACGGCATCGACCATACGGTCCAGCACATCCATCAACAGCCCGGTGCGGGCATTGAGCGCCCGGATTGCCTGCATTTCCGCCGTCTGATCGCGGGCCAGCAGCGCCACGGTCGGCTGCCCGTCGAAAAATACCGGTTCGGCGGAAAGCTGCACGTCGCGCAGGCTGCCGTCACACGTCACCAGCTGCACTGGTAGGGGGCGGCTGACCAGCGTTTGAAGCAGGCGATGCTCATCCAATGGGCCGTCCAGCCGCCCATCCAGGCTGGGCCGGTGATCCGGGTGGACATGGGCCAGCAATTCGGTCCCCACCAGCCCATTTGGACCCGCCAGCCCATCCGGACCCTGAGTATCAAAGCCGAGCATCCGGGCTGCTACCCGGTTGGTATAGTGTATCCGGTCGCCAACCAGCACCAGCAGCGCCGTTGCAGATTGTTCCAGCAAACGCAGGGCATCATCCACTGCCAATCCAGCCCGATTGGCACGACCGGATGTTGGATCGTGACGCCCACCGATGTCATCAGCCTGGGCGATATGGATTGAAAGCGGTCCCATAACCCCTATTGCAGGCGAAAATCGTCAGCAATGGGTTAATAAGGTCCCGCTTTCTAGCCGGCTGGTTGTGGGTGGGTCAGTTTACCGCACCGAAATCCAGCGCCAGGGTGCGGCGCATATCGTCCGGCATCACCGCCATATGGCCATAACCGGGGTGCTTGAAGCCGATCAGCACCTGCTGGTTCGGATCGCGGAACGCGGCGATCTGCGCCGGGGTGAAGGGGAAATGGACGAACTGGACGCTGGAGGCCTTCCCTTCGGCCGAGGTGCGGTCCTGATCCTCTTCCGGGCGGCCCTGGATGATCTCCCCGCCGATGCTCAGGAACACGGTTTCCTCAACCCCGCCCATGCGCGACAGCTCGCGCTTGCGGCGATCTGGGTCCTCGATCTCGAACATGATCGTGGCGACCAGTTCGTCTCCTTTCGGGATCAGCGGGTTATAGGCCTGCAATTCGCCGTCCAGCTGTTCCTCGCCCCCTTGCTCGATGAACAGCATTTCCTGAATCTGCCACCACATCGTGTCATAGTTTTCGAAGTAGAAGGTGGCGAAGGGGCCGACGGACAGCCGCCGGTTCTTCTTCAGTTCGACGATTTCCTTGCGCTTGATCGCGCGGATCTTGCCGAATTCGCTGACCGGCAGAATGTCTGCCGGGGTGATTTCACGCTTCATCTGGTCTCCCCCATCTCAAGCGGTTTGCTCAGAATCCATAGGCCTTGGCGAATAGTTCCAGCGGGTGGGTGGCGTGATCGACCTGGGTGTCGCCGCCCAGGGCCTGCATGCCCTGGATGATATGGTCGCCCGCCAGCGGGCATTCGGAGGCGACGAACGCCTTGCCCTGCTGCTGCGCGGTCTTTGCCACCGGCTTGCCCACCTTCAGCGCGATCTCGAAATTCTCCTTCATCACCCCCCACGAGCCGCCATGGCCGGAGCAGCGTTCGATCACGGCGACATCGGCGCCGGGGATCATGCGCAGCATCTCCGCCGCCTTCTGGCCCATGTTCTGCGCCCGCGCATGGCAGGCAATGTGCAGGGTGACGCCGCCGGGCAGGGCGGACAGGCCAGGGGCCAGCCCCTCCCGCTTGGCGATATCGACGATGTATTCCGATACATCGAAGCTGGCTTTCGACAGCTTGGCGACGCGCGGATCGTTCGGCACCAGCAACGGCCATTCGAATTTCAGCATCAGCGCGCAGGACGGCACCAGGCCGATCACGTCCCAGCCTT
>CAYRWZ010000024.1:0-14623 GCA_964428065.1 uncultured Comamonadaceae bacterium
CGATTGTATCGACTGCCGCCAATGCGTTGCCGTGTGCCCGCCCGGGATCGATATCCGCGACGGGGTGCAGTTGGAATGCATCAATTGCGGCCTGTGCGTCGATGCCTGCAACAGCGTGATGGACAAGGTGGAGCGGCCGCGCGGGCTGATCACCTGGGATACGCTGGCCAATCAGGCCGCCAAGGCCAAGGGCCAGCCGACCCACTATCGCCTGCTGCGGCCGCGCACCATCATCTATCTGGCGTTTCTGGTGCTGCTGTCGGGCGTGATGCTGCTGGGTTTCCTGTCGCGCGAGACGGTGGAGCTGACCGCACTGCGCGACCGGGCGCCGCTGTTCGTCACCCTGTCCGATGGGTCGATCCGCAACGGCTATACCCTGAAGATCGTCAACAAGGATGCGGCGGACCGGCAGATGCGGCTGACTGTTGACGGCCTGGGCGCGGGCAGCGTGCTGCGGCTGACCGGGCCGGATGGGGCTGCGCTGGATCCGGCGGCGATCGTGCTGCGCCGGGACGATATTTCCACCCTGCGGCTGACCCTGTCGGTGCCGCGCGCGGCGCTACACCGGGACCGGCTGCCGCTGACCGTGACATTGATCGATATCAATGATGGCGTCGCCGCCTCGGTCCAGACTGTCTTTATCGGACCCGACCATTGAGGATCGCACCATGACCACGCTGCCCGAGCCGGTAAACCCCAACCGTTCGCGCTGGATTCCCTATGCCTTTATCGGGGCGTTCCTGGTGGTCATTCTGGCCAATGCGACCTTGATCGTCGCGGCCCAATCGACCTGGATCGGGCTGGTGGTCGAAAAACCGTTCGAGCGCGGGGTGCATTACAACGATCTGCTGGCCGCCGTGGACCGGCAAAACGCGCTGGGCTGGACGGCCACCGCCGCCCCGGAAGCCTATCAGCCGATCGGCGGGGTGCTGACCCTGGGCCTGCATCTGGCGGGCCGGGAAGGGGAGCCGCTGGATGGAACGGTGCGGGTGCGGTTGGTGCGGCCGGTGCCGGGCCGCACGGTCGAATTGCCGGCGGTCCCCCTGGTCAATGGCCAGGCGCGGATGCAGGCCGCCGATATCACCCCCGGCCAATGGCAGGTGGAGATGATTTTCGATGCCGACGGCCACCGCTTCGTTGCCGAACAGCGCCTGGTGTTAAGGTAAGGGCCGCGCCATGACGGGACTGACGGCGACAGGTATCGCCACTGATATCGCTGCTGGAACAACGGCCGCCTGTGCCCATTGTGGCACGCCGCTGGGCCTGTCGGCGGCGGAGGAAACCTCCCCCACTCAAAGCGCGGAACGGTTTTGCTGCCACGGCTGCGCGGCGGCCTATCAGCTGATCGGGCGGCTGGGGCTGGCCGATTACTATCGCCGCCGCACCCTGGATGCAGGGGCGCGGCCGGTGCGTCCCGAAGCGGCGGATAGCGACCTGTCGGCCTATATCGCTGTCAGCACGGCGAGTGACGGTTTGGTCCAGGGCCGGGTGGAGGCACTGGTGGACGGGCTGCACTGCGCGGCCTGCGTCTGGCTGATCGAAACCGTGCTGGCGCGGGAGCCGTCGGTCACCAAGGCCCGGCTGAACATGACGACCCGGCGGCTCGATCTGCGCTGGTCGGGCGATGCGGCGGAAGGGCTGCGCCTTGCCGGACTGGTGCAGGCGCTGGGCTATCGGCTGGTGCCGCTCGATCCCGCCTGCCTGGCGCGGGCAGAGGATCGCGTCGGGGCCGGGCTGCTGCGGGCGCTGGCAGTGGCGGGCTTTGCGTCCGGCAATGTCATGCTGTTGTCGATCGGCATCTGGGCCGGGCATGTCCAGGGCATGGGCGATGCGGCCCGGACCCTGCTGCACTGGGTGTCCGCCATCATCGCCCTGCCATGCATCGCCTATGCCGGGCAGCCGTTTTTCCGCTCTGCCCTGGCGGCGTTGAAACAGCGGCGCACCAATATGGATGTGCCGATCTCCATCGGCGTGATCCTGGCAACGGCGATGAGCTTCGCCGAAACGCTCCAGGCCGGGCAGCATGCCTATTTCGATTCGGCGGCCACCCTGCTGTTCTTCCTGCTGATCGGCCGGGTGCTGGATCATCGGGCGCGCGGCGCGGCCCGGCGCACGGCGGAACAGGTGCTGGCCCTGCGCGCCGTTGCGGTGACTGTGCTGGACGATCAGGACCGCCCGATTGCCCGCCCCGCCCACCTGGTGCAGCCGGGTGACCGGGTGCTGGTCGCCAGCGGGGAACGGCTGGGGGTGGATGGCACGATTTTGACCGGGGACAGCGCCCTCGATACCGCCCTGGTGACGGGGGAGGCCGTGCCGCGCCCGGTTCGTCCGGGCGATGCCGTCCATGCCGGGATGGTCAATCTGGGCCACCCGTTGACGCTGCGCGCTACAGCCACCGGCGAGGGCACCTTGCTGGCGGAAATCGGCCGCCTGATGGAAGCGGCGGAGGCACGGCGCGGCGGGTTCGTCGCCCTGGCCGACCGCATCGCCCGCCGCTATGCCCCTGTGGTGCATCTGACCGCCCTGATCACCTTCCTGGGCTGGTGGCTCAGCGGTGGGGCGGATCTGCGCACCGCCCTTAGCCACGCGGTTGCGGTGCTGATTATTACCTGCCCCTGCGCGCTGGCGCTGGCCGTGCCGGTGGTGCAGGTGCTGGCCAGCGCCCGGCTGTTGAAGCGCGGCATTTTGCTGAAAACCGCAACCGCGCAGGAACGGCTGGCGGCGGTCGATACCATCGTGTTTGACAAGACCGGCACCCTGACCTGCGGCATGCCGACACTGATCGATCCCGAATCGATCCCCCCCGATGTGCTGGCGGCGGCGGCGCGGCTGGCGCGGGCCTCCCGCCATCCGCTGGCCCGTGCGTTGGCCAGCGCGGCCGGGCCGGGCATCATCGCCAACGGGGTGGAGGAAGTGCCGGGACAGGGGATGCGGCTACGCGGTCTGCGCGGCGACCTGCGGCTTGGCTCGGCCCGGTTCTGCGGGGTTGCCGATGGCGGGGGGAATCATGGGGGTGCAGATGGGGGCGACGCCTATTCCAGCCTGTGGTTCTGCGAACCGAATCGGCCGCCCGTACGCTTCCGCTTCGCCGATGCGCCGCGCCCCGATGCGGCGGTGGAGAGTGTGGCGCTGAAGGCGTTGGGCTATCGGTTGATCCTGCTGTCCGGCGACCGGGAGGGGCCGGTATCGGCGCTGGCTGATCGTCTTGGCATTGCCGATTGGCGCGCTGGAGCCACCCCGGTTGACAAGGTTGCCGTGCTGGAACGGCTGCGCGCGGAAGGGCGGCAGGTGCTGATGGTGGGGGACGGGCTGAACGATGCGCCGGCGCTGGCGGCGGCAACCGTGTCTATGTCCCCGGCCACGGCATCGGATATCGCCCAGACGGCGGCCGATGTGGTATTTCAGGGCGACCAGCTGGCGCCCGTGCGGGAGACCCTGGTGACCGCCCGCCGCGCCCGCCGTCTGATGGCAGAGAATCTGGCGATTGCGCTGGGCTATAATGCGCTGGCCGTACCGCTGGCGATGGCCGGGTTCGTCACCCCGCTGGTGGCGGCGCTTGCCATGTCCAGCAGTTCGCTGCTGGTGATCGTCAACGCCTTTCGCCTGAAGCGCACGGCTTAGATAGAGAGGGGGGCTATCGCTATGGATGTTCTGCCGTATTTGATTGCGGTCAGCCTGCTGCTCGGGGGGGCGGCGCTGGCCGGGTTCCTGTGGTCGCTGCGCAACGGCCAGTACGAGGATATGGAGGGCGCGGCCCAACGTATCCTGTTCGACGAGGAGCCGAAGGGCTGACGGCAGACAGCCCGAGTTACCCCCGTTACCCTTGCCCCCGCAGCTGCTGCGCCAGGTTGGCATGATCGGCCAGGGTGGCGGCGTCCAGGCAGTGGGGCACCGTTTGCGACAGTTTGCCGATCAGGCGGTGGATGCGGTGCTGGCTGGCGGCGCACTGGCTGGCGAAATCATCATCGGCCGCCGCCGCCGCAACAATCCGGTCGCGCATATGCAGGGCGCTGGCGGTATCGCCGCTGAAGGCGCAGGGCAGCACGATATCGCACCCGGCGGCAATCGCCTCCACCGCGCCATCGCCGCGGCTGAACCGCTCTGCCACGGCCTTCATCAGCACATCGTCGGTGAACACTACGCCGTCGAACCCGGCATCGCGCAGCAGGCCGCCGACGATGCGCGGCGAAACCGTGGCGGGCAGTACCGGATCCAGCGCCGGAAACAGGATATGTGCCGTCATCGCCACATCGACCCCGGCGGCGACCAGGCTGCGGAACGGCGCCAGTTCCCGCGCCAGCAACAGTTCCAGCGAATGGTCCAGGCGCGGCAGCGCCAGGTGGGAATCGACGGCGGTATCGCCATGCCCGGGAAAATGCTTCATGCAGCCCTTGATCCCGGCATCGGCCAGTCCCTGCCACATGTCCAGCGCTGCCCGCTCCACCACTGTGGATGATGCGTCGAAAGACCGGTCGCCGATGACCGGGTTGGCCGGGTTGCTGTCGATATCCGCCGAAGGGGCGAAATCCAGATTGATGCCCAGCGATGCCAGTTCGATGCCCATGCACCGCCCGACCGCCCGGGCGGCGTGGGGCCACAGGCGCGGCGGGGGAAACCGGGTGATTGGCGGCGGCGGGCGATGCACCCGGCCGCCCTCATGGTCGATGGCGACGATCAGCCGGTCGCGCCCGCTGTAATCGCGGCAGTCCGCCAGCAGCCGCGCCAATCTTTCGATCCAGTCGGCATAGGGCAGATCGCTGGCAAAATTTGGCCGGAACAGCACTATACCTGCCGGTCTGAGCGCAGCCAGCAAGCGACGATCGTGTTCGGTTATATCGGGCGATGGTTGCAACCCCAGAACGAAGTGCAAACCGGGGTCCAGTGGTGCGTTCACCTGATCACTCCCGTCAAACTATTCATGCAGCCTATTTTATTACGCGGAAATAGCAATTCCCAAACCAAACGGCAGTACCGTTTTCACTTGAGTCTGATATAAACGATACACAAAACGGCAAAGATCGTCCGTAATCGACAATACAGGAGGGGCGCCCGGGTGGCAGATGGCGGTCGGATCAGGCGATTGAACCGGTGGTTCTCGCAATTGCCGCAATCCCAGATGATGGGGTTGCTGCTGATCCTTACCATTGGCACGGCGCTGCCACTCTACGCCCTGGGGGAAACCCTACTGTCCGGGCCGCCCTCGCTGCTGCGGGTGGCGATGGCGCTGGCGATCATCCTTGCGGTGTCCACCCCGCTGATCTGGTTGTGCGCCTATACCATCCGCAATCTGGATATCGCGCGCAGCCGCTATAAGCGGGTGGCGGCGGAACTGGACAGCCGCCTCAATGCCCTGAAGGAAGTGGAACAGGATCAGGCCCGGCTGGTGTTGCTGTTGCAGCGGCGGGAGGCGGATCTGGTTGCTTCGGAACAGCGGTTCCGCATTCTGGCCGATGCCACCCATGAAGGGATCGCGCTGATCCGCGGCGGGCGCATCTGGGATGCCAATGGCAAGCTGTGCGCCATGTCGGGCTATACCGCAGAAAACCTGCGCGATATGGATCCGCTGGATCTGCTGCCGAATGGCGACCGCGATCCGATCCGCCGGCGCATCGGCGCATCGGGCAACGGCACCTTCGATACCTTCCTGCTGCGCGTCGATCACCGGGGGATTCCGGTCAATCTGAATTACCGCGAAATCGCCCATTGGGGTGAAATGATTGGCGTCATGTCGTTCCTGGACCTGACCGACCGGCGGCGGATCGAATCCCTGACGGCCGCCAACGAGGCGCTGAAGGCCGCCCGGATCGAGGCGGAACAGGCCAATGCCGCCAAATCCCGCTTCCTGGCGCAGATGAGCCACGAGCTGCGCACGCCGCTCAACGCCATTCTGGGCTTCGGCGAAATGATCCAGATGCAGGTGGTGGGCAAGATCGAGCAGGAGAAATATCTCGATTACGCCCGCTCGATCGTGGTCAGCGGCCATTATCTGCTGGAATTGATCAACGATATCCTCGATCTGTCGAAGATCGAAGCCGGGCACGAGGAAATCGCCATCGCCCCGGTCGATCTGATCGGGCTTACCGTGGTGGCGACCGATCTGGTCAAACCGCGCGCCCGCAAGGCGGGGATCGAGTTGACCAACCCCGAAGCCGCAACCGTGCTGCCCAAGGCGCTGGCTGACGAGCGGGCGATCCGCCAGATTCTGTTCAACCTTTTGTCCAATGCGATCAAGTTTACCCCCGCCGGCGGCACGATAGACGTGCAGCTGGCCGAGGACGGGCCGCATCTGGTGCTGTCGGTGCGCGATACCGGCATCGGCATCCCGCCGGACAAGCTGTCCTCCATCACCGAACCCTTCGTGACCGGCGCGCGCGAACACCGGGTCAGTGGGCAGGGCACCGGCCTGGGCCTTGCCATCACCAAGCGCCTTGCCGAACTCCAGAACGGGTCGCTGGAAATCGACAGCACCCCCGGCCAGGGAACCGAGGTGCGGGTGTTCCTGCCCAAGGTGGCGGCGGAATGAGCGACCCGCTGATCCTGACGCCGGCGCTGAAGGGCGCGCCGCTGGACCGGCCAGTCGCCGCCGATGCGCTGGGCGGGCAGTCGATCTTCGCCGGTGACCTGCCATTCCCGCTCGCCACCCTGTCCGCCCCAGCGGTAGAGCGCAATTCCGCCTGGATGCGCGACTTCGTGGCCCGCCACGGCGCCTTGCTGGCCCCTCATGTCAAAACCAGCCTGTGCCCCTGGGTGATCGAACGGCAACTGGCCGATGGCGCCTGGGCCCTGACCGTCGCCAATACCCACCAGATGCAGCTGTGCATCGGCCTGGGCGCGCGCCGGATCCTGATCGCCAATCAGGTGGTCGGCCCAGCGGAGAGTGCGGCCCTGGCCCGCGCAGTCGATACGCCGGGGTTGGAGATTTATTCCCTGGTTGATAGCGCGGCTGCGGTCGATCTTTTGGCAGACGGGCTGCGGCGGAACGGGTGCCGGCAGCGGCACCGGGTGCTGGTCGAACTGGGCTTTCCGGGCGGGCGCTGCGGGGCGCGCAGTGTGGAGGCGGCGCTTGAAGTGGCGCGGCTGGTTGCCGCCCGGTCAGAGACTTTGGCCCTGTGCGGGGTCGAAGGGTTCGAAGGGCTGCTACAGGCAACCGAAAGTGACAGTCGGGCTGCCCGCGTGCAGCGGTTTCTGGACGATATGGCGCTGCTGTTCGGGCGGATCGCGGGGGAGGGGCTGTTCGCCATTGATGCCGGGTCGCGCCTGTTGACCGCTGGCGGCTCCCACGATTATCCGCTGGTGATGGCCCGCTTTGCCGGGGCCGCGGCACAGCATGGGGCGCAGGTGGTGACGCGGTCGGGCTGCTATGTGTCCCACGATCACGGCATTTATCACGACAGCCATCAGCAGTTTTTGGCCGATCGTGCGGGGGATGCTCAAGGACATGCAGAGGGACATGCAAAGGGGCAGGGAGAGGGGCTGCTGCCCGCCCTGATGGTGTGGGGCATGGTGCTGTCCCGGCCGGAACCGGGGCGGGTGATCGTCGGCGCCGGTAAGCGCGATCTTGGCTATGATGCCGGGATGCCGCTTCCGGTCCTGCGCTTCCCGCACCCCCATAGCGCGGGGGGACGGCCCATCCCGCTGCGGCACCCGGCCAACGTTGCGGCCCTGTCCGATCAACACGCGCATCTGGATGTCGATCCGGCTGAACCGCTGGCCGTGGGGGATTTGGTGGGCTTCGGCGTTTCCCACCCCTGTACCACGTTCGACCGCTGGCGTATTCTGTGGCTGGTGGAGGATGACTGGATCATCCGTACCGCCCTGCCGACTTTCTTTTGATCCGCCCTTCGTCTCTGATGCTGAAGGCTTCGACGTGACCGCAGTATCCGCCGCCAATCCGGATGAGTTTGCCCCATCCACCCCGTTCCAGGGGCTGGTGCATGCAGCGTGGCTGGAGGCGAGCCGGGCTGCGCCGGGGGGTGTTGTGCCCTATCGCGCCTGGGACGTTCTGAACGTCTGGCGCTGCGTGCCCTGGGCCTTCCTGATTGCCGTGGAGTATGCCCCCGACGGCAGTTGCGCCGATTTCCGCTATCTGGTGCTGGGGGAGGAGGTCAAACAGCGCTCTGTCCGCTCCTATCCGCGCGGGCAGTCGATGATGGAGATTCCCTGGCAGGCCAAGCCCAGTTCCATCTGGTCGCTGATGGAAACCGCCGTCACCACCCGCAAGCCGGCATCGATCAAGGTAGAACCGCTGCGTAAACCATCCGACAGCGACTGGGTGGAACAATGCGCCTTTCCGCTGGCCGGCCCGGACGGCCGGACGATCACCCACCTGTTCGGCCTGATCGAGTTCATGTCGGCCGCCCGGCGCCCCTATCCGCCGCAGGCCAATCAATATTGATCGAACCCAATCAATATTGATCGGATCAATATTGATTGGGGCTGGTTTACAGCGACATGGCCGCGCGGGACGCCTGATCGTACAGGCCGGACAGGGTACGCAGCTGAGCCGCCAGTTCGCCCACTTCGCCCGCCGCTTCGCGCAGCTGGCTGAAACTTTCCATCAGGCAGGCCTCGCGCACCTCCCGGTACTTGGCGCACAGATCCTGCCCGCGCGCGGTGGTGGCATAGACCATTTCCTTCCCTTTGCGGCTGGCGGCGACCAGATCCAGCTTGATCAGCTTTTTCAGGGAATAAGACACCGTGTGCGTGTCTTCGACATTGAGCACCAGACAGATATCGACCAGCCGCTTTTCCCGGCTGCGATGGTTGGTCGTGTGCAGCACCAGCACGTCCAGCGCGGCCAGTTCGGGCTGGCCGGCGGCGGTGGCGCAGCGCACGATCCAGCGGTTGAAGGCATTGCCCGCCATGATCAGGCCGAATTCGAACTCCGACAGCTCGGCCCCCTTTTCCGACACCAGATGGGCCGAGGAGACGATGGCAGGACGACGCGGCGCCGGCGTGGTGGGGGGCGTGGTGGCGGGAGTATCTGAGGGGGGAGTGTCTGACATGAGTAACCTCGCAATTCTGCCTCTGTTTCGTTGACAAATTATCGACAATCTGTCATCGAATTTGCGAGCATAATAATCCGAAACCAGCATGATTGCCATGCTGGATATGGGCCAGATACAGGCCGCATAAGGGCGAGGGGGCGAAAATGGCGGATCGGCAGGCGGTGACAGCAGGCGCGAATAGGGGCGCAACTGGTGGCGGTCGGTGGCAGTTCTGGATCGACCGGGGCGGCACCTTCACCGATATCGTGGCGCGCCGGCCCGATGGGGCGCTGCTGACCAAGAAGCTGCTGTCGGAAAATCCCGAACGCTATAAGGACGCCGCCGTTCAGGGCATCCGGGAGTTTCTGGAGGTTGCCGACGGCCAGCCGATCCCCGCCGACCGGATCGAGGCGGTCAAGATGGGCACCACGGTCGCCACCAACGCCCTGCTGGAACGAAAAGGCGACCGCACCCTGCTGGTGATCACCAGGGGGTTCCGCGATGCGCTGCGGATTGCCTATCAGGATCGCCCGGATATCTTCGCCCGCAATATCGTGCTGCCCGAGCTGCTGTACGAACAGGTGGTGGAGGTGGAGGAGCGTGTGACCGCCCAGGGCGCGGTGCTCCACCCGGTCGATCTGGTTGCCGTCCGGCGCGATCTTCAGGCGGCGTTCGATCAGGGCATCCGCGCCTGCGCGATTGTGTTCATGCACGGCTATCGCTTCCGGGAGCATGAAACCCAGGTGGCGGAGATCGCCCGCGATATCGGCTTCACCCAGATCAGCGGCAGCCACCAGGTCAGCCCGCTGATGAAGCTGGTCGGGCGCGGCGATACCACGGTGGTCGATGCCTATCTGTCGCCGATTCTGCGCCGCTATGTCGATCAGGTGGCGGGGGAGTTGGGCGGCGTGCGCCTGATGTTCATGCAATCGTCGGGCGGGTTGACCGATGCCCGGCTGTTCCAGGGCAAGGATGCCATCCTGTCCGGCCCGGCAGGCGGCATTGTCGGCATGGTGCAGACCAGCCTGTCGGCCGGGTTCGACAAGATCATCGGCTTCGATATGGGCGGCACCTCCACCGATGTGTCCCACTACGCCGGGGATTATGAACGCGCCTTCGATACCAAGGTGGCCGGGGTGCGGATGCGCGCACCGATGATGCAGATCCACACGGTGGCCGCCGGGGGCGGGTCGATCCTGTCCTTCGATGGCGCGCGGTTCCGCGTCGGCCCCCAGTCCGCCGGGGCCGATCCCGGCCCGGCCAGCTATGGCCGCGGCGGCCCGCTGACGGTGACCGACGCCAACGTGATGGTTGGCAAGCTGGATCCGAATTTCTTTCCCAAAGTGTTCGGCCCCAATGGCGACCAGCCGCTGAACAAGGCGGCGGTTGAACGCCAGTTCGCCGACCTGGCCGACCAGATCGCCAAGGCGACCGGCACCCGCCGCAGCCCGCAGGAGATTGCCGATGGCTTCCTGAAGATCGCGGTGGAGAATATGGCCAATGCGATCAAGGAAATCTCCATCCAGCGCGGCTATGACGTCACCAAGTACACCTTGTGCTCCTTCGGCGGGGCGGGCGGGCAGCATGCCTGTCTGGTCGCCGATGCGCTGGGCATGACCCGGGTGTTTCTGCATCCCCTGTCGGGCGTGCTGTCGGCCTATGGCATGGGCCTGGCCGATTTCCGCGCCCTGAAGGACGAGGCGGTCGAGGCCCCGCTATCCGCCGATCTGCTGACTGCCCTGGATGGGCGCATCGCCGTCCTGGGCGGCACGGCGCGGGGGGAGATCGAAGCCCAGGGCATTCCCGCCGGACGGGTGGAGATCGCGCCGACCCTGCGCCTGCGCTATGAGGGCACCGATGCCTTCCTGATCGTCGATTATCCGCAAACCGGCAGCGCGGCCGACCGGCTGGCGGCGCTTCAGACGGGGTTTGAGGAGGCGCATCGCCGCCGTTATGGCTTTATCGTCGATAAGCCGCTGATCGTCGAAGCCGTAGCTGCCGAAGCCATCGGCCGGATGGACCGGCACAGCGAAACCGCGCATCCCGCCCGCACCACCGGTGTGGCGGGGCCGCTCGCCAGCACCAGCATTTTCGCCGAAGGCCGCAGCCACACCGCCCCGGTTTATGCCCGCGACACTTTGCTAGCCGGGGACCGGGTGACCGGCCCGGCGCTGATTACCGAAAAAACCGGCACCATTGTGATCGAACCGGGCTGGCAGGCGGAAATGACTGCGCTGGGCCATATCGTGCTGCATCGCATTGTCCCGCTGGAACGGCGCAAGGCGGTCGGCACCGAGGTCGATCCGGTCATGCTGGAAGTGTTCAACAACCTGTTCATGTCGATCGCCGAACAGATGGGATCGACGCTGGAGAACACGTCGCATTCGGTCAATATCAAGGAACGGCTGGATTTTTCCTGCGCCATTTTCGACGGTCAGGGCCAGTTGATCGCCAATGCGCCGCATATGCCGGTGCATCTGGGATCGATGGGCGACAGCGTGCAGACGGTGATCCGCCAGAACCGCGCCAGCATGGCGCCCGGCAATGTCTATGTGCTGAACGCGCCCTATAATGGCGGAACCCATTTGCCCGATATCACGGTAATCACCCCGGTATTCGCGGCGGATGGGGCGGGCGCGCCGCTGTTCTATGTCGCCAGCCGCGGCCACCATGCCGATATCGGCGGGATCACCCCCGGCTCCATGCCGCCCGACAGCAAGACGGTCGAAGAAGAAGGCGTGTTGATCGACAATGTGCTGCTGGTCGATCGCGGCCGCCTGTGCGATGCCGAAATGCGCGCATTGCTGGCTTCGGGCCGGTATCCGGCGCGCAATATCGATCAGAACATGGCCGATCTGGGCGCGCAGATCGCCGCCAATGAAAAGGGCGTGCAGGAATTACGCCGCATGGTCGATCAATTCGGCCTGGATGTCGTGCAGGCCTATATGGGCTATGTCCAGGACAATGCCGAAGAACAAGTGCGCCGTGTGATCGATGTGCTGTCCGATGGCCGTTTCTCCTATGAAATGGACAATGGCGCGGTCGTGTCGGTCGGCGTGACTATCGACCGGGCGGCGCGGTCGGCCCGGATCGATTTCACCGGCACCTCGCCCCAGCAGCCCAATAACTTCAACGCCCCGTCCAGCGTGGCGCGGGCGGCGGTGATGTATGTGTTCCGCACCCTGGTGGACGATGATATCCCGATGAATGCCGGGTGCATGAAGCCGCTGGATATCGTCATTCCCGAAGGCTGCATGCTGAACCCGCGTTATCCGGCGGCGGTGGTGGCGGGCAATGTGGAAACCAGCCAGGTGGTGACCGATGCACTTTACGCCGCGCTGAAGGTGCAGGCGGGGGCGCAGGGCACCATGAACAATTTCACCTTCGGCAATGCCACCTATCAATATTACGAAACCATCTGCGGCGGGGCAGGGGCCGGGCCGCATTACGACGGCACCTCCGCCGTTCACACCCACATGACCAATTCGCGCCTGACCGACCCGGAAATCCTGGAATGGCGCTTCCCGGTATTGCTGGAAAGCTATGCCATCCGGCACGGCAGCGGCGGGGCGGGCCGACATCGCGGTGGCGACGGTACTGTGCGCCGCTTGCGCTTCCTGGAAGCGATGACCGCCGGGATTCTGGCCAATCGCCGCCGGGTGCCCCCGTGCGGGATTGAAGGCGGACAGCCGGGTGCGTTGGGCCGCAATTATGTTCAGCGCGCCGATGGCCGGATGGAATCGTTCGGCGCCACCCACCGGGCCGAAATGCAGCCGGGCGATGTGTTCGTGATCGAAACCCCGGGCGGCGGGGGATATGGTGCCGCAAGGTGATTGCCGAATCCTCCCCATCCTTCTAGATTAAAGGGGATGGGGAGGCGGCGGCGATGCTGCGCTGGGTTCTGGTACACATTCTGGCAGGCGCGCTGCTGTGGGGCGGACTAAGCCCCATGGCGATGGTGCCTGTTGCGCCAAGCCACGACAGCCATAGCTCGGCTCATGTGGCGATGGATTCGATCCACCACCCTGCCGCTCACGATCCCATGACCCATGGGGCTGGCGACCAAGGCGATACCACCCATCGCGGAATTGCCTGCCTTGCCGCCTGCGCCTTGCATCAGGGGCCGGTGCTGGAGGCCCCGCAACCCTTGCCTATCCTTGGCACGGGTTTGGTGCAAACTGCGTCCACCCCACGCCGTCTGATCGGCCTCAACCTTGACCCTCAGGACCCGCCGCCGCGCGGATAAGCCTTTCGATCCAAAGGCTTATCATTCAATCCTGAAGGGGTTTCCCTATGATGACGATCACCCGTCGCCGGTTCCTGTCCGGCGCTGCCCTGGCCGTTGGCGGTTCTGCCATTGCCTCATCCCTGCCATGGCCCACCCTGGCCGCCCCATCGGCCCCGATCCCGCTGTCGATCACCACCCGGTCGCTGGACATCAAGCGCAAGGCCGCCAAGGTCTATGGCATTTTCGGCCCCTCGGGCGACAAGGGGCTGAGCTTCGGCCCCAATGACCGGTTCACCGTCGCCCTGACCAACCGGACCCAGATTGCCACCACCCTGCACTGGCATGGGCAAAGCCCGCCCAGCGCGCAGGACGGTGTGCCGACGCTCAGCCAGTCGCTGATCCCGGCGGGCGGCAGCCATTCCTATGACTATGCGCTGACGCCCGGCACCCACTGGATGCACGCCCATGGGCTGGAGGAAATGCAGTTGATGGCCGCGCCGCTGATCGTCCGCCGGGCCGAGGAGATCGCCGAAGACCGGCAGGAGGTGGTGGTGCTGCTGCACGATTTCAGCTTCACCCCGCCGGAGGAGGTGCTGGCCAGCCTGACCAAAGGCACCGGCGGCGCCCATGCCGGAATGTCCCATGGTGGAATGTCCCATGGTGGGGGCGGCGGACATGGCGCCATGAATCACGGAGCGATGAATCACGGAGCGATGAATCACGGCGCCATGAACCACGGCGCCATGAACCACGGAGGCGGGCACGGCATGGCGATGGCTGCGCATCCGCTCAATGACTGGGATTTCGATGCCTATCTGGCCAATGATCGCACCCTTGACGATCCGCAGGTGATCCGCACGGAAAAGGGCGGGCGGGTTCGGCTGCGGCTGATCAATGCGGCGGCTGGAACCGCGTTCTGGGTCGATCTGGGGCGCCTGACCGGGCAGGCCGTCGCCGTCGATGGCATGCCGGTGGAACCGGTGTCCGACCGCCGCTTCCCGCTGGCCCAGGCCCAGCGCCTGGATATCCTGATCGACCTGCCATCCGATGGCGCCCACCCGATCCTGTTCCAGCGGGAAGGGGATCGCGTCCGCACGGGGGTGATTCTGGCCGCGCCCGGCGCGCGGGTGACGCGCGTTGCCGAGCGGGCGGACAAAGCGGCCGAGGCAATCGGCCTGCAACTGGAAACCCGGTTGCGCGCGGTCACGCCGCTGGCCGCCCGCAAGCCGGACCGCACCATTCATGTCATGCTGGGCCAGGGGCCGGGGGCCTATAGCTGGACCATGAACGGGCAGACCTGGGACAATCGCACGGCCCTGCCGGTCAAGCAGGGGGAACGGGTGGCGCTGGTGTTCCACAATCCCAGCCCGATGGCGCATCCGATGCACCTGCACGGCCATCACTTCCA
>CAYRWZ010000024.1:14635-24026 GCA_964428065.1 uncultured Comamonadaceae bacterium
GGTGGCGCTGGGTCATCAGATGCTGGCTCAGCCGGGCGCCGTGCGCGATACGCTGCTGGTTCCGGCCATGGATATGGCGGCGGTGGTGTTCGATGCCGATAATCCCGGCCGCTGGGCGCTGCACTGCCACAATCTGCTGCACATGATGGCCGGGATGATGGGCGAACTCAGCTACGAGTCGGCCTAGGCGCTAAACCACCCCTTTCCCCCGCAGGGCCTCGATCTCTGCGGGGGAAAGGCCGAACTCGGCCAGCACTTCCTCGGTATGCTGGCCGAGGGTCGGCGGCGGCAGCCGGTATTGTACCGGGGTGCCGGAATAATGCTGCGGATTGCCGATCAGCGGCACCGCCCCCTCTGCCAGCGGGTGCGGCATGGCAATCTGCATCCCGCGCGCCTGCACCTGGGGATCGGCAAACACGGCGTCGATGGTGTTGATCGGGCTGATCGGCACGCCCAGTGCTTCCAGCCCGGTCAACCAGTCTGCGGTTGGCCGTTCTGCCATCCGTTCCGCCACGATCTGGACCAGATGCGCCCGATTGCGCACCCGGTCGGCATTGGTGCGATAGCGGTCATCCTCCGCCAGCCCGGTCAGCCCGGCGAAATCGCAGAATTTGGCGAATTGGGTATCGTTACCGACCGCCAGGATCACATGGCCGTCTTTCGTCTTGAACACCTGATAGGGCACGATGTTCGGATGCGCATTGCCGAGGCGCCCCGGCGCAGTGCCGGAGATCAGATAATTCATGCCCTGATTGGCCAGAACCGAGACGGCGCAATCCAGCAGCGCCAGGTCCAGATGCTGGCCGTCCCCGGTCCGGTCGCGGTGGCGCAGGGCGGCCAGGATGGCGATGGTTGCGTGCAGCCCGGTGAAGATATCGGCCACCGCGACGCCCACCTTCATCGGCTCTCCCGCCGCCTCCCCCGTCACCGACATGATGCCGCCCATGCCCTGGACCAGATAATCGTAGCCCGCGCGCGGGGCATAGGGGCCGGTCTGGCCGAAGCCGGTGATCGAACAATAGATCAGCCGGGGAAAATCCTGCCGCAACTGGTCATAGGCGAGGCCGTATTTCGCCAGCCCGCCAACCTTGAAATTCTCGATCAGGATATCGCAATCCTTCAGCAGACGGCGGATCAGCGCCTGCCCTTCGGGCTGTTCGATATCGACCGCGACCGACCGCTTGTTGCGGTTAACCGCCAGGTAATAGGCGCTTTCGCTGGTATCCTTGCCGTCGGCATCCTTCAGATAGGGCGGCCCCCAGGCCCGGGTATCGTCGCCCATGCCGGGCCGTTCGATCTTGATCACATCGGCGCCCAGATCCCCCAGAATCTGGGTGCAGGTCGGCCCGGCCAGAATCCGGGTCAGGTCCAGAACGCGAAGGCCGGTCAGGGCGGCGGCAGTCATCGGCTTATATCCTTTCAGCAGGGCGCTGGACAGTAAGACGCCCGGCGACGGCGCATCTGTCAACTGCTCCCTAGGCGGGCGGCGGCGGCGACACCATATGGCACGGCATGCCAGTTCTGCTGCGGGAAGGGGGGCTTACCCCTTTTCGCGGGCGGCAAGATGCGCTACCTCTTCGCCGAAACTTCGGTCGGCTTCAGACACAGCTCAAGGAACACGGTCGATGGACGGATCGCCCAAACCCCGCCACCCGGAAAAGGCCCATCGCCCGGATAATCCCATCCAGCGCAAGCCCGATTGGATTCGCGTCAAGGCGCCGACCAGCCGCGAATATCAGGAAACCCGCGACCTGATGCGCGGGTTGAAGCTGAACACCGTGTGCGAGGAAGCGGCCTGCCCGAATATCGGCGAATGCTGGTCGAAAAAGCATGCGACGGTGATGATTCTGGGCAGCGTGTGCACCCGCGCCTGCGCCTTCTGCAATATCGCCACCGGCCGCCCGGACAAGCTGGACCCGCACGAGCCGGAGCATGTGGCCGAAGCGGTGCAGAAAATGCGCCTGTCCCATGTGGTCATCACGTCGGTCGACCGAGACGATCTGGACGATGGCGGCGCCGGGCATTTCGCGCGGGTGATCCGGGCAGTGCGCGCGGCCTCCCCCGGCACCACGATCGAAGTTCTGACCCCCGATTTCATGCGCAAGGACGGCGCGCTTGAGGTGGTGGTCGAGGCCCGACCCGATGTGTTCAACCACAATCTGGAAACCGTGCCGCGCCTGTATCCGACCATCCGGCCCGGTGCGCGGTATTTCCATTCCTTGCGGCTGCTGGCCGATGTGAAGCGGCTGGACCCGTCGATCTTCACCAAATCCGGCATCATGGTCGGCCTGGGCGAGACCAAGGAAGAAGTGATGCAGGTGATGGATGACCTGCGCTCGGCCGATGTGGATTTCATGACCATCGGCCAGTATCTTCAGCCGACACCGAAGCATGCGGCGATTGACCGGTTTGTCACGCCGGAGGAATTCGACAGCTATAAGACCATCGGTTATGCCAAGGGCTTCCTGATGATCGCCAGCACGCCGCTGACCCGCAGTTCCTATCACGCGGGCGAGGATTTCGAGCGGATGCGCGCGGCCCGGGCGCAGAAGCTGACGGCTGCGGCCCCCGCCTGATGCCCGCAGCGGTCTGATGCCCACCCATAGCGAAAAGCGCTGGCTGCCCTATCAGCCGGAACAACTGTTCCGGCTGGTGGCGGAGATCGAACGCTATCCGGAATTTCTGCCCTGGTGTCTGGCGGCGCGCATCCGCAGCCGTCAGGAGTCGGTGATCCAGGCCGATCTGGTCATCGGCTACAAGATGGTGCGCGAACGGTTTACCTCCCGCGTGGTGCTGTCGCCGGACCGCAACCGGATCGATGTCACCTATGCCGAAGGGCCGTTCAAGTATCTGAACAATCACTGGATTTTCAATCCGGTCCCCGGCCCGGATGGGCGGGCGGGGACAGAGATCGACTTTTTCGTCGATTTCGAATTCAAAAGCCGGATGCTGCAAAAGATCATCGAACTGCTGTTCAACGAGGCGGTACGCCGCATGGTTGCGGCCTTCGAGGCACGGGCGAAGCAGCTTTACGGCTGATCAAACCCCCAGATAACCGCCGAGCAGCGCCAGCGCCATGCGGGCGGCGGCGGCGCGGATGGCGGCGCGATTGCCGCTAAAGACATGACGCACCGCCAGGGTCGGCTGATCGCGCCGGGCAACCGCGAAATGCACCAGGCCGACCGGCTTGGCGTCCGATCCGCCGCTTGGCCCGGCAATGCCGGTGATCGCCACCGACAGATCGGCCGGGCAGGCGCGCAGCGCCCCTTCCGCCATGGCGCGGGCAACCGGCTCGCTGACCGCGCCGTAGTCGGTCAAAAGGTCCTGGGTTACGCCCAGCAGATCCTGTTTGGCCCGGTTGGAATAGGTGACGAAGCCGCGCTCCACCACGTCGGACGATCCGGGAATTTCGGTCAACAGGGCGGACACCAGCCCGCCGGTGCAGCTTTCCGCCGTGGCGACGGTCAGTTTGGCGCTGCGGGCCGCATCCAGCAGCAGGATCGCCTGTGCCCGCATATCGGGGGGAAACAGGCTGCCGGCGATATCGCCCTCGAACATGGCGCGTCTGACCCCCTGATCGCTGATCCGTCTTTTGCGTTCTTATATCACCCAGCGGTCCAGCGCCCAAAGGCCCAAGGCGCCGTAAAGCCCGGCAAACACATCATCCAGCATGATGCCCATGCCGCCGGACAGTTTGCTGTCGGCCCAGCGGGCGGGCCAGGGTTTCAGCACGTCGAGCGCGCGGAACAGGAAAAAGCCGGCGGCATAGAGAACCGGGTCCAGCGGCACCACCGCCAGGGTCAGCCACTGGCCGACCACTTCATCGACCACCACGGGCGACGGATCGTCCTTGCCCAGCCGGGCGGCGAAAATCCCGCTGGCCCAGATGCCCAGCGCCAGCAGCAGACCGGCGGCGGGGATTAGCGCCAGCGGATGGATCGCCCAGGCAATGGCGGCGGCAAACGGCAGGGCGGCCAGCGAGCCCCAGCTGCCCGAAGCCGGGCGCAGCAGGCCAGAGCCGAACCAGGTGCTGATCAATGCGACCGGATGAAAAAAGGACAGGCCCTGGGGCAGTGGATGGAAGATGGACATTCTACTCTGACGGCTGGGGAGGAGGGGGGAGGGAGCTATTCGACCGGACTATCTGGCAGGCGAAGGGTGGCGCTGGCAAGCGCCGCGATGCCTTCGCGGCGGCCGGTGAAGCCAAGCTGTTCGGTCGTCGTCGCCTTGACGCTGACCCGGTCGGGCGCAATCGCCAGGATTTCGGCAATGCGGGCGGCCATGGCGGCGCGATGCGGGCCGATCTTCGGCGCCTCGCACACCAGCGTCACATCGCAATGGGCGATCACCCCGCCGCGTTCGGCGACCAGGGCGGCGGCATGGCGCAGAAACCGGTCGGATGCCGCGCCCTTCCACTGGGGATCGCTGGGCGGGAAATGGCTGCCGATATCCCCGGCGGAGAGCGCGCCCAAAATGGCGTCGGTCAGGGCGTGCAGTCCGACATCGGCGTCGGAATGACCGGCCAGGGTTTCGTTATGGGGCACCGCCACCCCGCACAGCATTACGCAGTCTTTCAGCGCCACATTCGGGCCGAAGGCGTGGACATCGTACCCGGTACCGACGCGAATATCGGTCAACGCCTGAACCATATCGCGTTCCATCCGGCGCAAATCCTCCTCGGTGGTGATCTTGTGGGCGCGGGGATCGCCCGGCACTGTGCCGACGGCATGGCCCGCCGCTTCCAGCACAGCGGCATCGTCGGTCAGGGTCTGCCCCATAGCTTGGCGATGGGCGGCCAGCAGGTCGGCGAAGCGAAAGCCCTGGGGTGTCTGGGCGCGGGCCAGGCGGCTACGGTCCAGCGTGCCGGTAATCTGCCCTGCCGCATCGATCTGCTTCACCGTGTCGGCCAGCGGCAGAACCGGGATACAGCCGACATGGCGATCCAGACCGGCCAGCACCCGGTCGATCATCTCCCGCGGCACTACGGGCCGCGCGGCATCATGCACCAGCACCCGGTCAGGCGCAAAGCGGGCGGCTGCCTCCAGCCCCAGCCGGACCGACTCCTGGCGTTCCGCCCCGCCATCGACCATCGCCAGCAGCGGCAGTCCGTTCAGCGTTTCCGCCGCCCGCGCGGCATCGTCCGCCCGGCGGACAACGATCACACCGGCAATGGCCGGATGGTCCAGAAACGCCTGCACGGCCCGGCGCAGGATCGGCTGCCCGGCCAGGGGAAGATATTGCTTCGGCACCGGGCCGCCCAGACGGGTGCCGCTGCCCCCGGCGACGATTATGGCCAGGACTGGAGACGTGTGTGTCATGGGCGGGGACACTAGCATGCCTGTCCCGTGGCTCAAGAGGCGGATTGGGCCGGTTGTCCGGCGGGGCCAAACGCGCTACATACGCGCACAGGGTCAGCCTATCGATTGGGCAGACATGGATTGGGTGATTAAAAAATGGGCATTGCGATCGGATCAGTGGCAATCCCGCGCCGGGTGATCCTGGCGCCGATGTCCGGCGTCACCGATCTGCCGTTCCGCCGCCTTGCCCGGTCGTTCGGCGCCGGGCTGGTGGTATCGGAAATGATCGCCTCGGAATGCATGGTCCGCCAGACCCGCGAAACCCTGCGCCTGATCGCCAGCGAGCCGGAGGAAGCGCCGTTTTCCCTGCAACTGGCGGGCTGCGAGCCGGAGATCATGGCCGAAGCGGCGCGGCTGAACGAGGCGCGGGGCGCGGCGATCATCGATATCAACATGGGCTGCCCGGTTAAAAAAGTGGTCAACGGCTATGCCGGGTCGGCCCTGATGAAGGATGAAGACCGGGCCTTGCGGATTATCGAGGCGGTGGTGCGCGCCGTGCGGGTGCCGGTGACGCTGAAAATGCGCCTGGGCTGGGATGCCACCCATCGCAACGCCCCCTCGCTGGCGGCCAAGGCGGTGGCGGCTGGGGTGCAGATGATCACCGTCCATGGCCGCACCCGCGACCAGATGTACACCGGAACCGCCGACTGGGCGGCCGTCCGCGCGGTGCGGGAGGCGGTGGCGGTACCCCTGGTGGTCAATGGCGATATTCGCAGCCCGGCCGATATCGACCGGGCGCTGGCCCTGTCGGGCGCCGATGCGGTGATGGTGGGCCGCGCCTGCTATGGCCGCCCGTGGCTGGTGGGTCATCTGGCGACCTGGATGGAAACCGGCATCCTGCCGCCCGATCCCGGCGGCGCGGCGCTGCGCGACCTGATCGCCGACCATGTGCTGGCCATGCTGCGCCATTATGGCGACGATGCCGGGCTGCGCACGGCGCGCAAGCATCTGGCCTGGTATTCCGAACAGTTGGGGGCAGAGGCCGGGGCGGACTTCCGCACCCTGGTGATGACCAGCCGCGATCCCGGCACGGTCTTTGCTGCAATCGACCGGTATTTCGGGTCGCAAGACCCGGATCTGGGCCAGCAGCAGGATGCAGCATGACGACATTTCGCCCGAAACCCGGATTCTGCCCGAAACCCGGCGCTGATCGCGGCCCCCAACTGGATGGGCTGGTGGATAGCGGGGCGGTGCTCAACGCGCTGCCGCATACGGTCTTCGTGCTCGACCCCGCCACCTGCATCCTGCATGTCAATTTCGCCGGGGAACAGTTTTTCGGCCAGTCCCAGCCGCAGCTGATCGGGGCGCGGCTGGTCGATCATTTGCCGGAAGACAGCCCGCTCTTGTCGCTGATCGCCCAGGCCCGGCGGCACGGCAATTCCATGGCAGAATATGGCGTGCGGCTGGAAGGCCCGCGCATTTCCGCCCGCCTGGCAACCGTAGAGGTGGCGCCGATTCCCGATATGCCCGGCTGCCTGGCGGTCGCCGTGCGGGAGCGCAGCATCGCCTCCAAGATCGACAATCAGTTGACGTCGCGCGGGGCGGCGCGGTCGGTCTCCGCCATGGCGGCGATGCTGGCGCATGAGGTGAAAAACCCGCTATCCGGCATCCGCGGCGCCGCCCAGCTTCTGGAGCCTGGCCTGGACGATCAGGACCGGATGCTGGCCCGGCTGATTGTCGAGGAAGTGGACCGGATCAAGGCGCTGGTTGACCGGATGGAAGTGTTCTCCGACAGCCGGGCGATCAAGCGGGAACCGGTCAATATCCATCAGGTGCTGGATCATGTGCGCCGCGTGGCGCAATCGGGCTTTGCCCGCAATATCCGCTTCACCGACCGCTACGATCCCTCGCTGCCGCCGGTCTGGGGCAATCGTGATCTGCTGGTCCAGGTGTTCCTCAATCTGATTAAAAATGCGGCAGAGGCCGTTCAGGGCGAGGGGGAGGATACTGGGCAGGCAGGGGATACTGGGCAGGCCGGGGAATCGGTCAGCAATGGCGAGATCGAACTGCACACCGCCTATCAGCATGGCGTCAGGCTGGCGGTGCCGGGCAGCACGGCCCGCGTCCACCTGCCGCTGGTGGTCAGCGTGGTCGATAACGGCCCCGGTATCCCGGACGATCTGCGCGCCCATCTGTTCGATCCGTTCGTGACCAGCAAGACCAACGGCTCTGGCCTGGGTCTTGCACTGGTGGCGAAGATCGTCGGCGATCACGGCGGGGTGGTGGAGGTGGATAGCCAGCCGCGCCGTACGGTGTTCCGGGTCTTCCTGCCGATGGCGCCGGAAGGTGCGGAAGATCCGATGGTCGGCGGGGTGCGGGAATGGGGCCGCTAAACCCCATCAGGCAAGGCAAGGGTGAAGCAATGGCGGGCAGCACGATTTTGGTGGCGGATGACGATCGGGCGATCCGGACCGTGGTCGGGCAGGCCCTGGCGCGCCTGGGGCACGATGTCCGCGCCACCGGCACGGCGGCCGGCCTGTGGCAATGGGTGGAAAAGGGCGAAGGCGATCTGGTCATCACCGATGTGGTGATGCCCGATGAAAATGGGCTGGACCTGATCCCGCGCATCCATCGCCTGCGCCCCGATCTGCGCGTGATCGTGATGAGTGCGCAGAACACCCTGATGACCGCCCTGAAAGCGACCGAGGTGGGGGCGTTCGAATATCTGCCCAAGCCGTTCGATCTGAACGAGCTGGTACGCACGGTCCAGCGCGCCCTGACCGAGCCGAAGCCCGCCGCCGCTGCACCCGCAGCCCCGGTGGAGGAGGGGGAAGAGCAACTGCCGCTGATCGGCCGTTCCCCCGCCATGCAGGAAATCTATCGCGTGCTGGCCCGGCTGATGGGCACCGATCTGACCGTGATGATCGCGGGGGAAAGCGGTACCGGCAAGGAACTGGTCGCCCGCGCCCTGCATGATTACGGCAAGCGGCGCGGCGGCGCCTTTGTCGCGGTCAACATGGCGGCGATCCCGCGCGAGCTGATCGAAAGCGAATTGTTCGGGCACGAGAAGGGCGCGTTCACCGGGGCACTGACCCGCAATGCCGGCCGGTTCGAACAGGCCCAGGGTGGCACGCTGTTTCTGGACGAAATCGGCGATATGCCGCTGGAAGCGCAGACCCGCCTGCTGCGTGTGCTACAGGAAGGCGAATATACCACGGTCGGCGGGCGCACGCCGATCCGGGCCGATGTGCGTATTGTCGCCGCCACCCACCGCGATCTGCGCCAGTTGATCAAGCAGGGCCTGTTCCGCGAGGATCTGTTCTATCGGCTGAATGTGGTGCCGATCCGCCTGCCCCCCCTGCGCGAACGGGCGGAGGATATTCCCGAACTGGCCCGCCACTTCCTGAAGCAGGCGGCGGGCGAGGGCTTGCCGCTGAAATCGCTCGATCAGGCGGCGGCAGACCGGCTGCGCGCCTATCGCTGGCCGGGCAATGTGCGGGAGCTGGAAAACCTGATGCGCCGCCTGGCCGCGCTTTATTCCCAGGATGTCATCGGGGCTGATGTCATCGCCCAGGAGCTGACCGACAGCGCCCCGGCCGCCACCGCCAGCGAACCGCAGGAGGCCGAAGGCCTGAGCGGCGCGATCGAGCGGCATTTGAAGGAGTATTTCGCCGCCCACCGGGACGAGCTGCCCGCCGCTGGCCTGTACGACCGGGTGCTGCGCGAGCTGGAACGCCCGCTTTTGTCGCTGACCCTGGCCGCCACGCGCGGCAACCAGATCCGCGCGGCCGAGGTTTTGGGCTTGAATCGCAATACCTTGCGCAAGAAAATCCGCGATCTCGATATTCAGGTGATGCGCGGACGGTAAGCTCCGGCATAAGATGGCCGCGCACAGTCGCCCGCACATTACATCGGGCAATGGCTGGAACGATTGGCGGATGAATGGCAGTGATTGGGCGTCGCAGCACGCTGCTGAACCAGGTACTGATCCGGTTTAGACTTCGCGGGTTTGGCGGGCGGTGGGCGGTGGCGCTGGCCGTGCTGGCCGGGCTGTCCACGGTTGTCACCTATCTCTACCTGACCAACAGCTTTGC
>CAYRWZ010000024.1:24041-29244 GCA_964428065.1 uncultured Comamonadaceae bacterium
TCAATCCGCCGTGGTGATCTGGGTTCTGATCGGCAATCTGGCCCTGTTGCTGGCCCTGGGTATCGTGGTCGTCCGCCGGGTGATCGAACTTTGGACCGAACGGCGGCGCGGGCTGGCCGGGGCGCATCTGCATGTGCGCCTGTCGGTGCTGTTCGGGGTGGTGGCGATCATTCCCACCCTGATGGTGGCCGTGTTTTCCGGCCTGTTCATCAGCAGCGGTATCGAAGGCTGGTTCGGGGAACGGGTGCGCACGGCGGTCGAACGGTCGCGCTTTGTCGCCGATGCCTATCTGCGCGAACACACCCAATCGATCCGGGCCGATATTCTGGCCACGTCCAACGATATCACGCGGGAAATCGGCGCGCTATACCGCGATCCCGCCCGCTTTACCCGGGTGCTGATCACCCAGGCCGGCATCCGCAACCTGACCGAAGTGGCCCTGATGGACCGCAGCGGGCGGATCATCGCGCGCGCCGGGCGCGGCTCTGCCTATGGGGTGGAAACCCCGCCGGAAACCGCCTTTGATAGCGCCGAGGATGGCGAGGTGGTGGTCCTGACCAACGAGCAGGATGACGAAGTCCGCGCCCTCGCGATGATCTTTTCCGATCTGTATCTGTTCGTCGCCCGCCCAATCGATTCGCGTGTGGTCGCGGCGGTGGAGGCAACCCAGGATGCGGTCGCCGCCTATGTGACCCTGGAAGGGCAGCGGTCCGGCACGCAGATCACCTTTGCGCTGGTCTATTTCGTGCTGGCGGTATTGCTGCTGCTGATTTCCGTCTGGATCGGCCTGACCGTGGCAACCCGCCTGGTGCGGCCGATTTCGGTGATGATTGCAGCGGCAGAGCGCATCCGCTTGGGCGATCTGGCGGCGCGGGTGCCGGAACTGCCGACCGATGACGAACTTGGCACCCTCAGCCGTGCGTTCAACCGCATGACCACCCAGCTGGATGCCCAGCGCCGCGCAGTGCTGGAGGCCAACCGCCAGCTGGACGAACGCCGCCGCTTTTCTGAAGCGGTGCTGGCCGGGGTTTCCGCCGGGGTGATCGGCCTCGATCCGTCCGGGCGGATCAAGGTGGCCAACCGGTCGGCAGCAGAATTGCTGGGCATCGATCTCGACAGCAAATTCGGCATGGCGTTGGCCGATTGCGTGCCGGAATTCGCCGAATTGCTGGATCAGGCGCGTACCCGCGCCGACCAGCGCGCCGAACGCCAGATCCGTCTGGAGCGGGAGGCGCGCTCCCTGACCCTGATCGCCCGCGTCACCGGCGAACGGCGGGAGGAGGAAATCCTCGGCTATGTCGTCACCTTCGACGATGTCACCCCGCTGATGAATGCCCAACGCACCGCCGCCTGGGCCGATGTCGCCCGCCGCATCGCCCACGAGATCAAGAACCCGCTGACCCCGATCCAGCTTTCCGCCGAACGGCTGAAACGCAAATATCTGAAGGAAATCACCAGCGACCCGGAAACCTTCACCCTGTGCACCGATACCATCGTTCGGCAGGTTGGCGATATCGGGCGGATGGTGGACGAGTTTTCGTCCTTCGCCCGGATGCCCGCGCCGGTGATGAAGCCGGAAGATATCGGCCTGATCGCGCGCGAGGTGATGGTGCTGCAACGCAGTGCCCGCGCCGATATCGATTTCACCCTGGCCCTGCCCGACAGCAAGATCATGCTGGTCTGCGATGGTCGTCAGGTGCGCCAGGTTCTGACCAATCTGGTCCAGAATGCGGTCGATGCGATCGATGGCCGCGACGGCACTGCCGCCGATCTGCCGCGCGGCAAGGTGGATGTCGTCATCCGCGCCGATGCGGTGGCGGTGGAAATTCGCGTGGTTGACAATGGCAAGGGCCTGCCCAAGACCGACCGGGAGCGGCTGACCGAACCCTATGTCACCACGCGCACCAAGGGCACCGGCCTTGGTCTTGCCATAGTTAAGAAAATTATGGAAGACCATGGCGGCGATCTGGTGCTGGCCGATGCCAACCCGGAGGAAGGCGCTGCGGGTATGGGCGGAGCGACGAGTGGGGCGGCGGTCACGATTCGCTTCCCCCTGCCGGCGGGCGAAAGTGGTGCGGCAGGTCGCGCACAGTTTGCGGATGGAACCAATGGCGCATGAGATTCTGATCGTTGACGATGAAGCCGACATCCGGACCCTGATTGCCGAAATCCTGAAGGATGAAGGCTATCAGGCCCGGGTCGCCGGGGATTCCGATGCGGCGCTGGAGGCATTGAAGGCCCGCCAGCCCAGCCTGCTGCTGCTGGATATCTGGTTGCAGGGCAGTCGGCTGGATGGTTTGCAGATTCTGGAGGAAGTGGCCGCCGCCTATCCCGGCCTGCCGGTGGTGATGATGAGCGGCCACGGCACGATCGAAACCGCCGTCGGTGCCATCAAGCAGGGCGCCTATGACTTTGTCGAAAAGCCCTTCAAGTCCGATCACCTGCTGGTGGTGATCGAACGGGCGATCGAAGCCTCGCGCCTGCGCCGGGAAAATCAGGAACTGCGCCTGCGTGTCGGGGTGGAGACGGAATTGACCGGCTCCTCCTCGGCCCTGTCGCAGTTGCGCCAGGCGGTGGACCGGGTGGCGCCGACCGGCAGCCGCGTGCTGATCTCTGGCCCGGCCGGGTCTGGCAAGGAAATCGTGGCCCGGATGATCCACAGCCGGTCCAAGCGCGCGGATGGGCCGTTCATTGTGGTCAACTGCGCCACCATGCACCCCGACCGGTTCGAAAGCGAATTGTTCGGCACCGATGAGGCCGGCGACGGCGGCCGCAAGACCGGCCTGTTCGAGCTGGCCCATGGCGGAACCCTGCTGCTGGACGAAGTGGCCGACATGCCCTTGCAGACCCAGGGCAAAATCGTCCGCGCCTTGCAGGAGCAGACCTTTGAACGGGTCGGCGGACGGTCGCGGGTTGAGGTGGATGTGCGCGTCATGGCCTCCACCAACCGCGATCTGATGGCCGAAATCGCCGCCGGCCGGTTCCGCGAAGATCTGTTCTATCGCCTGTCGGTCGTGCCGCTGCGCGTGCCCCCGCTGCGCGACCGGCGCGACGATATCCCGGACCTGGCGCGCCATTTCATGCAGCGCGCGGCGGAAGTGGCGGGCCTGCCGCACCGGCAGATCGGCGAGGATGCGCTGGCGGCGCTTCAGGCCTATGACTGGCCGGGCAATGTGCGGGAGTTGCGCAATGTGGTCGAACGGCTGCTGATCATGGCGCCGGGCGATACGCGGGCGCCGATCCGGGCCGAAATGCTGCCGCCGGAAATCGGCACCATCACCCCGGCGGTGCTGAAATGGGACAAGGGCGGGGAGATCATGGCCCTGCCGTTGCGCGACGCCCGCGAGGTGTTCGAGCGGGAATATCTTCTGGCCCAGGTCAACCGCTTTGCCGGCAATATCAGCCGGACCGCCAATTTCGTCGGCATGGAACGCTCGGCCCTGCACCGGAAGCTGAAATCCCTGGGGGTCAATACCTCTGAACGGGGCAGCGGGGAATAGGGGCGGCCTGGTCAGGACAGCGCCTCACCTCCGCTGTGCAAACTGGGCCAGTCCATCGGATTTGCGCTTGGCGTAGTCGATTTATCAATTATAGGTATGAACAGTTCTTGGAAAACAGAAAATAAATGGTAACTCAGATTAAATTATTGATACGTTTATGATTTCGACCAAAAACTGGTGGCGCAGATGTCTCCCCTGTATTAAACGTTAATCATTGATTAACAAACGTCGCTTCGGCGGGAGATTGATCCATGCGTAAGATTGCTTTGCTTGCGGCTGTCGCATTTGCGGCCGGTGCTTTTGTTTCCAGCGGTCCGGTTCATGCGAAGGAAGGCCAGTGTAATGGTCCGTTCTCGCGCTTTCTGGCCGGGTGCCAGGGCGGCGGTGCCAATAACAGCGGCGGCGGCGCGGCGCGTCCGCAGCCGGGTGGCCGCCCGCTGCGCGAATATCAGCCGCCCAACCAGCCGCGTCAGCCGTCGCAGCCGCGTCCGTCGCCCAGCCCCCGTCCGGGGATTCCGAAGGATGCCGGCCAGTACTAATCGTCAAGCCCACGAAGGGCTGCGGCGCATAAAGATTGGCGCATAAAGATTACGGGGCAGCGGCATGCCGGGCGGTTGATAAACAGCCGGGCGCTGCCCCACAACGGTTCCATCCCTCCCTGTCGGGTCGCACCCCTGGTGCGGCCCTTCTTTCTTTCGGGTTACCCGGTTGGGGAATGGCCGCCCTGCATCGGCTTGGCGCATATTGCCTTAACGCCGGTAAGCGACTACATGTTGCCTACCGCCGGACCGGATGCCGTCCTTGCATGGCCCGGTGGTAGACCTGTGATACTATGCTGTGTGTTCGGTCCACCCTTTGGTCGGCCGATGGAATGAGGGGCGCGAGCCCCCAAAAAGGCAAAGAAGGAGAAATCCCATGAGCACCGAGAAATCGCAAAATGTGCAGGATGTGTTTCTGAACACCATCCGCAAGAACAAGATCCCGGTCACTGTGTTCCTGGTCAACGGTGTGAAGTTGCAGGGGATTGTAACCTGGTTCGACAATTTCTCGGTGTTGCTGCGCCGGGATGCCCATTCGCAGTTGGTCTATAAGCACGCGATTTCGACCATCATGCCTGCGGCCCCGGTTCAGCTGTTTGAAGGGACAAAGGAAGCGGGTGACGCTTAATCTCAACGACGGCTCGGCCGAACGCTATGGACGCGGCGCTGATGGCGGCGCTGCCTCCACTGGTATTGCACTCGTCATTCACCCCGATATCGATTCCGGGCGCGCCGGGGGCCAACGTGGCGCCCCAACTGGTGCCCCGGATGGCGCCAAAAGCGAAACCGTGCGCAGCGTCGAAGGGCGGTTGGCCGAGGCGGTTGGCCTTGCCCTGGCCATCGATCTCGATGTGCGCCATGCGGAATCGGTGCGGCTCAAGGCGCCGCGCCCGGCCACCCTGTTCGGCACCGGCCATGTGGAACGGCTGGCCCAGGTGGTTGAGGACCATCATGCCGGCGTGGTGATCGTCGATGGCGCGCTGACCCCGGTGCAGCAGCGCAATCTGGAAAAGGCCTGGAACGCCAAGGTGATCGACCGCACCGGTCTGATTCTGGAAATCTTCGGCGCCCGCGCCCGCACCCATGAAGGGCGCCTGCAGGTGGAACTGGCGGCGCTGACCTATCAACGCTCGCGGCTGGTGCGGTCCTGGACCCACCTGGAGC
>CAYRWZ010000024.1:29266-30710 GCA_964428065.1 uncultured Comamonadaceae bacterium
CCTGGGCGGCCCCGGCGAAAGCCAGCTGGAAATCGACCGCCGCCTGATCGGCGAGCGGATCGCCAAGCTGCGCCGGGAGCTGGAGGAGGTGAAGCGCACGCGCGAACTCCACCGTGGGGCGCGCAAGCGGGTGCCGTATCCGATTGTCGCACTGGTCGGCTATACCAACGCCGGCAAATCCACCCTGTTCAACCGCCTGACCCGGGCGGCGGTGCTGGCGGAGGATATGCTGTTCGCCACGCTGGACCCCACCATGCGCGGGGTGACGCTGCCATCGGGCCAGCGCATCATCCTGTCCGATACCGTGGGCTTTATCTCTGACCTGCCGACTCAGCTGGTCGCCGCCTTCCGCGCTACGCTGGAGGAAGTGCTGGAGGCCGATCTGATCCTGCATGTGCGCGATGTCAGCCACCCCGATACCGGCGCCCAGAAGGCGGATGTGGAGGCGGTGCTGGGCGAGCTTGGCCTGCAGGACACGGTGGATACCGGGTTGTTCGAGGTGTGGAACAAGATCGACAGTCTGGATGCCACCGGGCGGGCCGAGCTGGAGCGGCAGGCGCGCGGCGCATCCCACCCGCTTTGCGCCGTTTCGGCCCTGACGGGGGAAGGCATCGATACCCTGCTGGCCCGCATCAACGAGGAACTGCGGCGCAGCCACAGCATCCTGGATCTAACCGTGCGGCCGGAAGATGGGCGGCTTTTGTCCTGGCTGTACCAGAATGCCGATATCCTCTCCCGTGCCGATGGGGAGGACGGGATCGCCCTGACGGTGCGGATCGACCCGATCAGACTGGCCCAGATGTACAGCCAGTTCAAAGGGGCGTTCACGCTTCCCACTTAAATGCCTGGCCTGAGCTCTGGCCCAAACTCTGTGACCCGAACTCTGTGACCCGAACTCTGGCTTGACCGGAACGATGGGCGGGCCTATACCGCTAGCACTCAAGACGGGGGAGTGCTAACACCCCGTCCATCGTTTAACAGTCAGGTCATCAGGAGACTGGCACCATGAAGTTCCGTCCGCTGCACGACCGCGTCTTGGTCAAGCCGCTGGAAAGCGAAGAAAAGACCAAGGGCGGCATCATCATTCCGGATACCGCGAAGGAAAAGCCGCAGCAGGGTGAAGTGCTGGCCGTAGGCGCCGGCGCGCGCGGCGAAGATGGCAAGGTGACCCCGCTGGATGTCAAGGTCGGCGACCGCGTCCTTTATGGCAAATGGTCGGGCACCGAAGTGAAGATCGACGGCGAAACCCTGCTCATCATGAAAGAGCAGGACATTATGGGCATCGTTCAGTAATCGCGCCGGATACGGCAGCAGACTGAACCAGACACGATAAAGGGAGCAGCCATCATGGCAGCGAAGGACGTAAAGTTTTCGGTTGATGCGCGCACTCGGATGCTGCGCGGTGTGGACATTCTGGCGGATGCGGTGAAGGTGACGCTGGGTC
>CAYRWZ010000025.1:0-30697 GCA_964428065.1 uncultured Comamonadaceae bacterium
ATTCACCCCAGCGCGGCGGAAGAATTCGTCACCATGCGCGACAAGCGGCCATAGGAGTAATCAGCTGAATATATTTACCCAATTATTTAACATTCGACACTATGCGTGCGTCACGCTTGGGTTTCGCGCATCGGCGTGAACATCCAGAGTTGCTCTCGGATCTCAATATAGTATATGCAGATTGCGGGAGTTGTGGTTTGGGGCTTTATGATAATCTGGTTGGTGTAGGATGTTGCGCTAGAGTTTCCTTCCATATTCTGAAGGTGTATTTTGCTCGAAAAATTCTCACCGGCTTCTTTGTTCAATACACAGAATTATGTGTGTTTTTAATTTTTTTAAATTTTAATTGCTCCAAATGTTTTGAATGGTGGAAATGTAACTTGGCTTTAGCCTGTGTCGTGCTGTGGGTATCTAGATTGATATTGATGTTGCGGCTAAGGGAAACTTGCAGTATTTTTAAGTTGTATCCTTTTGAAAGCACTTCAATGTGATGGGTTTATTGAAATGAAGAAGTCGGCGCTTCGTGCTTGTGTGGATTGTGGAAATTTGCTTAGCGTAACGGCTAGGGATTGTGGTAATTGTCGTTCTGTCGATCCATTTCATATAGAGCGGAATTGGGAAAAATTTAAAAATTTTTTAATTTTTTTCGCTTTGATGGTGGTGATTTTTTTGAGTGTGGCAATTTATTTTGATGTAATTCCTAGAGAAGTTTTTTACAATATTTTGCCTCCGAGGCGCTAAATATATATCCAAATCTTCTTGGTGCGGATGTTATTGTTAGGAGAGGCGCGTCAGTAACTGGTAATGGCGGCGATCTGTACATCTGCGAGGAAGTTGACGGCAAGCGGGTTGTGTCTGATGGCGATACGCAGGAAGTCCTTGATCCGGTTGAACATGTGCTCAATGGTATTGTCCTGCGGTACAGATAGGGCGGGAAGCAGCTTTTCCAGCGATGGTTGATCTTAGGCGAGATGGTTGGCCCGGCGGCGGCGGAAATTACGCAAGGTCTGGCGATTGCCATTACCTGCGGGGCAACCAAGGCACAGTTCGACCGCACCATCGGCATTCACCCCAGCGCGGCGGAAGAATTCGTCACCATGCGCGACAAGCGGCCATAGGCCGCAAGCCTATTCTTTCGGCATCAGGGCATCGTCCAGCGCACGGGCGCGCTGGGCGGCCGGGCGGGCGAACAGGGCCCCCACCAGCCGTTCGAATTCGGGGCGCGGCTCCACCATCTTGAACTGCATCATCCAGCCAAGCTGCGCCCCGACGAAGATATCCGCTGCTGTCGGCGTGTCGCCGCACAGATAGGGCTGGCGGGTCAGTGTTTCAGACAGGGTATTCAGGACATCGGCCATGCTGCCATAGCCGACCATCCGCGTTTTATCCGCCGGCACCTGCACCCCCAGGGCCTGGTTGCTCATCGCGGGGTCCAGGCATGCCGCGCCGAAGAACATCCAGCGCAAGTAAGGGCCGCGCTGCGGATCGTTCAGCGCCGGGGCCAAGCCCGCTGCCGGAAAAGCATCGGCCAGATAGGTGAAGATCGCGGCCGTTTCGGTAATCACCGCCCCCTTATGGACCAGGGCCGGAACCTTGCCCATCGGGTTGATCTTCAGATAGTCCGGCGCCTTCATGCTGGTGCCATAGTCCAGCAGCACGGTCTCGTAAGGGGCGCCGACTTCTTCCAGAATCCACCGGGCCAGCCGGCCGCGCGACATCGGATTTGTGTACAGGATCAAATCGCTGCTCATTGCCCAATCTCCAAAATAAATCTGTTTCTTGCAGTTCTGCTAAAGTGATCCGGCGGTCGTGCCGTGTCTATTTGTTTCTGTCGCACGGGACTGCGATCGCTGGGTGCGCGATCGGCCGTCGTCTCTAGCTGTCTTGCAGCGCATCGCGGCGGAAGCGGCTGCGATAGGTGCCGGGGGCCAGTCCGACCAGCCGCCGAAATGCAATCCGGAAACTGTCGGTCGAATCGTATCCGCACTGCGCGGCAATCTCGTCCAGTGACAGGCGGGTCGCCTCCAGCAGATCCTTGGCCCGGGCCATCCGCTCTGCCTGCAACCAGGCCTTGGGTGTCAGGCCGGTGGCGGCACGGAAATGGCGCAGCAGGCTGCGGTCGCTCAAGGCGGCGGCCCTGGCGAAATCGCCGATGGTCAAGGGCTGATCCAGCCGCGCCCGCGCCCAGTCCATGACGGCAGCTAGGCTGCGCCCGGGGCGATGCTGAACCGGGGCTTCGACGAATTGCGCCTGTCCGCCTTGACGGTGCGGCGCGCTGACCAGCCGGCGGGCAACCTGATTGGCGATCCGCCCGCCGAAATCCCGCCGCACCAGATGCAGGCAGGCGTCGATCCCGGCGGCACTGCCGGCTGATGTAAGTATCGTGCCGTTATCGACATACAGCACATCGTCCACCACCTCGATTCCTGTAAAACCGCGGCGTAGATCGTCCAGATAGCGCCAATGGGTGGTCGCCCGCTTGCCTGTCAGCACCCCGGCCGCTGCCAGCAGAAACACCCCGGAACAGATCGACAGCAGCCGCGCACCCCGGTCGGCTGCGCGGCGCAGGGCGGCCAGCAACGGTTCCGGTGGGCGTTCGAACCGGTCGCGCCAGCCTGGCAGGATGATCGTGCGGGCCCGATCGAGATCGCCCAGCGGCCCATCGACCCGAACCGAAACGCCCCCCGTGGCGCGGAAGCCGGCGGGGCCGCACTCTTCCCCCGCCACTACCCGGCAGGTGTACCAGGGAAACGCGAACTCCGGGCGGGGCAGGGCAAAGATTTCCAAAGCAATGCCGAATTCGAAGGTACACAGACCGTCATAGGCCACCACAGCCACCAGGCCGGGATCATCGGCGCCGGCAGCGGGTTGGAGGGGGCCGTTTGCGGAAGATGCGGGATCAGCTGTCATTTGGCGGAAATATATCAAACCCTGTCAGTTTCGCCACTGCCGGATGTGCGGGCGCCTCGCTAGGCTCTGGTCATCGAAACTGAAGAGGGGAGAAACCCAATGCCGTCCTTGGTTGCAACTGTTGCCGCCGCACCGCCGGATCAGGCGCTGGCCCGGTTTGAGGGCAGTCTGGCCTTCGAAACCGATTGCTGGGATGTTCAGGAAAGTTTTCGGCTTGCCGCCGCAGCGGGGGAAAAGCCCGATTTCGTGCTGGTCGATGTGCGCGGGCCGGCCTCCTATGCGGCGGGCCATGTGCCGGGGGCGATCAACATTCCCCATGGCAAGATGACCGCAAGCCGCATGACGGAGTTTCCGCCGGACACCCTGTTCATCACCTATTGCAATGGCCCCCATTGCAACGGCGCAACGCGCGGCGCGATCCGGTTGGCCCGCCTGGGCCGGCCGGTCAAGATCATGATCGGCGGCATCACCGGCTGGCTGGATGAAGGGTTCAGCCTGGTGACGGCCTGATCCGCTATTCGATGATCTGGAACCCGGCGGCGCGGAAGCGGGCCAGTGCCGCCGGGGTGCGCAGGCGGTGCAGGATTGCCGCCGCGTCTGGGTGCCGGGCGGTGACCGGGATTGCCACCGGATACAGGATCGGCGGATGGCTGCCGGTCGGAATCCGGCTGACGATAGCGACGCCAGCTTCGGCGGCATCGGTTTCATAAACCAGCCCCAGCGGCGCTTCGCCCCGGACAACCAGCAGCAGCGCCGCGCGCACATTTTCCGCCGGGGCCAGCCGGCCTTCCACCTGCGGCCACAGGCCCAGGCCGGACAGCGCGGCCTTGCCGTATTTTCCGGCCGGAACACTGCCCGGATCGGCAATGGCAAGCCGGCCGTCCACGCCCAAGGCTTGCCTCAGATCGGTGCCGGCATCCAGAACCGGCGGGATAGCGGACCGGGCACCACCGGGGGCGATCAGCACCAGCCGGTTGCCCAGCAGCGTGCTGCGCGTGCCGGGCCGCAGCAGCCTGCGCTGCTCCAGATAGTCCATCCAGTCCAGATCGGCCGACAGGAACAGATCGGCAGGTGCCCCAGCCTCTATCTGCCGGGCGAGGGCCGAGCTGGCGGCATAGGAAATCCGCCATCGCTGCCCAGTTTCCCGCGCCTGATCGGCGGCAATCTGGTCCAGTGCGGTTTTCAGGCTGGCAGCGGCAAAGATCACGGGATCCGCCGGTGATTGGGCGATTGGCTGGGCGATTGGCTGGGCGATTGATTGGGGGGCACTCAGCACGGCCAAGCCCAGCAGCCAGGACATCATTAGCCAGGATACCAGCAGCCGCCGCAGCCAGCGCCGCGCTGCGCCAACCGGGTTGTGCCGGCTCATACCGTCGGTCCTGCCTTGGGCGGTGGGGCGAAGGACTGGCCGCCGGTCATCGGCTGCGGAGCCCCGGTGGTGCCCGGCAGCGATAGCGGCGCGCCCAGCAGGCTGCGCACGGCCAGATAGGCGAAACATTCCGCCTCCAGCGAATCGCCCCGCCAGCCGACCGCCTCAACCGGCTCCACCGGGCAGTCGAGCGCCTGGCGCAGGGCCGCCATCATCGTGCGATTGTGCCGCCCACCCCCGGTGACCAGCCAGCGCGCCGGCCGTTGCGGCAGATGCGGGATGGCGGCGGCGACGCTGCGGGCGGTGAAGGCGGTCAGGGTGGCCGCGCCATCCTCCACCGACAGGCCCGCGACGGGGGCAAGCGAGAAGTCGTTACGGTCCAGCGATTTGGGCGCCGGGCGGGCGAAATAGGGGTGATCCATCAGCCGGCCCAGGGCTGCCGCGTCAACCGATCCGGCCCCGGCGATCTGGCCGTCGGGATCGAAGGGCAGGCCGCGATGGCGCTGCACCCAATCGTCGATCATGGCCGAAGCCGGGCCGGTATCGAAAGCGACGATATCGGCATCTTCCGGGTGGGGGCCGGTTGCCGGCCCCAGATAGGTGACATTGCCGACACCACCCAGATTAAGCACCGCCAGCGGGCGCGGCAGATCCATCGCCAGCGCGGCATGATACAGCGGGGCAAGCGGGGCCCCCTGGCCGCCGACCGCCACATCGGCCAGGCGAAAGCCGGCCACCACCGGCCGTCCGCTCAACCGCGCCAGGCGGTCGCCGAAGCCCAGTTGCCGGGTAAAGCGCTGATGCGGGCGATGCAGCACGGTCTGCCCGTGCAGGCCGATCACATCGATCGTCTCCAGCCGTTCCCCAGTGGACGCCAGTAACGCCTGGATCGCCGTCCAGTTCGCATCTGTCACCGCAATTTCCAGATCCCGCTGCGGCTGCCGGGCGGCGGCCTCGTCCCGCGCCAGCGTCAGCAGGGCGCTGCGCAGGGCACCGGGATAGGGATGGGTCAGGGCCCCATGGAAGCCGAACACGCGCGTGCCATCGGTTTCGATGATGGCGGCGTCGATCCCGTCCATCGAGGTGCCGCTGATCAGGCCCAGCGCGCGATAGCGGGTGCCCCGGCCCGGTTCGTGGCGCGGTTCGTCTTTCAGGTTAGGAACGGCCTCAGTCACGGCTCAATCCTGCAGCAGAATGGGTTCCATCTGATGGGCCCGGGCGGCGGCGGCCAGTCGCCCATCGCGCTTGGCCTCGGCAATGAACCGGTTGATATAGGCAAGCCAAGCGGGCTGTCCTTTCTTGATCGCATAGCCATAATCGATCGGATTCACGATCTGCGGCGGGGCAATCACTTTGGCCCAGTCATTCTGAAATTGCATCCGCAACGAATAGGGATAATCGGTCAGAAAGGCATCCGCCCGCCCGGACAAAACCTCATCCTCCCGCGATTCGGTCGGGCCCAGGCTCAACACGCGGGCGTTTTTGAAGGTTTGCAGTGCGCAGGGTTCCATCACCGTCCCCTTCTGGACGGCGATGATCCGCCCCGGCTGGTCGATATCGCCCCAGTCCCCGATGGTGTCGTTGGCTTCGGATGTGACCGCATAGACGCCGGACCGCATTACCGGGTCGCTCAAATCGACCAGGCGGCGGCGGGCTTCCGTCTGCCCGATCCCGAACATCGCGATATCGCAGCGATCCGCATTCAGATCGTCGATGAAATTGGCGAAAGAGCTGTCAACGAACTGGGCCTTCACGCCCATCTGCTGCGCCAGTGCCTGCGCCATATCGATATCGATGCCCCGCAGGCTGCCGTCACGCGGGTTGCGATAGGTGACGCCGTAATAGGATGGCCAGATGCACACCGTCAGGGTTTTGGCCGCGGCTATCGCCTCGGGGCGCTTCGGCACCTCCCCCAGTGCTGGCGATGCGGCCATAAACGTGGGCAGAAACGCAGCCGTAAACGCGGCCAGCCCGAGTGCCACGGTCCCGGATTTCACAAGGCCGAATGGGGGAAAACTGTTTGCCCGGTGCTTCCGATTGGTGCTGTACTTGTCAACGCAATGGTCTTGCATGACGGGCGACCTCCACTCGGACGAGGATGAATGACGTTAGGACCGAACGATACGGACCTGCCAACAGGTGAAAATCATAGCGCAGGAGGCGCCGGCAAAACAGGCCGTAATCACCCGGTGGGGCCACGCCTCGACCCTGTCCATTTTTCACGGCTTTTACATTCCTTTTGGCTTGGCGCTTCAATTATATTTTTTGTTGTGGTTTTGTTGTTTAGTTCCATGTCCTATATCGGGCGTGAAAGACTTTTGGACGATACTAGAAAGCTGACGGAATCCCTCGCGTTATTTATCGATGACCAAATTCAGCGTAGCCTGCAAACCGTAACACTTGTGATCAGCAATCTCGATGTTGGGGATCCGTCGATTGACCGCTTCCCCGATGGGGCGATCCAGGAAAGCATTCGTGGATATTCAATTATTCGCGGTGTGGCGATTACGGATTTGAATGGAGTTATTCGCTACAGCAGTTATGCCTCGGAAGATGTCGGCCGGTCGGTCGCCGATTATGATTTTTTCCGTGCTGCCAGACTGGCGGATGCGGTGGAGATCGATATTGGCAGCCCGGTTCCCGGCCGGTCGTTCGCCAGCGTCGATAGCGGAACCTCGCGCAGCAGTTTCATTCCGGTGATCAGGCCCTTGACCGGCCCCGGTGGGAAGATCGTGGGCTATGCCATCGCACAGCTGAATACCAGTGCGATCCGGCTGCAATATGTTCCGCTGGTCCGCGATTTCGGCGCCCATATCCATCTCTTGACCTATACCGGGATCCCCCTGGTCGCCAGCGATCAGGATGCCGCCGGGCGCGTCGATCCCGCGTTGAGCGAGCCAATCTTCACGCGCTTTCTGCCCAATCGGGAAAAGGGATCGTACGAGGTTTCGGTCCCGCAGGGCGGCCCCCATCTGGTCAGCTTTCGCGTCACGCGGACCTGGCCGATCGTGGTGGTCGCCGCCTTGAATAAGGCGTCGGCGCTGCGCCCATGGCAGCAGGAAGTTCTGATCATCGGAACCTCGACCTTGCTGTTCATGCTGCTGGTCGGGCTGGCGATCATTGTGATTTTCCGCCAGTTGCTGGTGATTCGCAGCCAGCAGGAGAATGTGCGCGCGGCGGCAGAAACCGCCCGCAGTTCCCGCGCCCAGCTGGAGCTGGCGATCAACGCGATTTCCGACGGCCTGTGCGTGTTCGACAGCGATGGGCGCCTGGTCTTGTGCAACCGGCCCTATCGGCGGATGTATGCCGACAGCGCCGATCTGATCCATGTCGGCGCGCGGTACGAGGATATCTTGCGGGCCGGGGCGGCGCGCGGCCAGTATCTCGACGCGATCGAACATCCCGAAGCGTGGCTTGCCGACCGGCTGGAGCGTGCGAAAAGCCCGCGTGAGCCATTTGAGGAGCGGCTGACCGACGGGCGCTGGATCCGCGTGCTGGACCGGATCGCCCCCAATGGATGGACCGTCGGGCTGCGTACCGACATCACCCAGCAAAAGGATCGCGAGGCCGAACTGACGGCGGCGCGCGAGGCGGCGGATAAGGCGAATGCGGCGAAATCCACCTTCCTGGCGCAGATGACCCATGAAATCCGCACACCGATGAACGGCATCATCGGCATGAGCGGCCTTTTGCTGGATACCCCCCTTACCGAAGACCAGCGCAAATCCGTGCAGCTGATCGGCAATTCCGCCGAGGCCCTGCTGCGGCTGATCAACGATATCCTCGATTTCTCGCGGCTGGAGGCGGGGAAGCTTACGGTTGAGACAGTTTCGTTCGATCTGATCGAGGCGCTGGAAACCGTTGTCGGGCTGGTCGCCAGTGACGCCCGCATCAAGGGGCTGCCGATCCAGATTGAAATTGCGGCCGATGTGCCGACCTGGCTGCGCGGCGATGAAGGCCGGCTGCGGCAGGTTCTGCTGAACCTTCTGGGCAACGCGGTCAAGTTTACCGAGCATGGGCGGATCGATATCCGCGTGACCAAGCATGCGCCGGGCTGGTTGCAGTTCACGGTGGAGGATACCGGTATCGGCATCCCGGCCGAGGCGCTGCCGCGCCTGTTCCGCCAGTTCGAGCAGGCCGAGGCCAGCACCCATCGTCGCTATGGCGGCTCTGGCCTGGGGTTGGCGATTTCCCGCCGTCTGGTCGAAGCCTTGGGCGGCGAGATCGGCGTCGAAAGTCGCCTTGGCCATGGCAGTAGCTTCTGGTTCCGTCTGCCGCTTGCCCCGTCGGAGGATGCGCGGAAGCGGGTCACCTCGCAGATGGCCCCCGAATTGCCCAAGGCCGCCGGGCGCCGGTTGCGGATTCTGGTGGCCGAGGACAATCAGACCAATCAGCGCGTCATTCGTGGATTACTGGATCGATTGGGCCATTACAGCGATCTGGTCAGCGACGGGGCCGAGGCCGTGCATGCGGTTGAAACCGCCCCCTACGATCTGGTCCTGATGGATATTCGCATGCCCGGCATGGATGGGATTGAGGCATCGCGCGCCATCCGCAGTCTGCCCGGTGCCGCCGGCCGGGTGCCGATCTTTGCCGTTACGGCCAATGTGATGGACGGCGATGAGCAGGTATACCGATCCATCGGCATCAACGGCGTGTTGCCGAAGCCGATCCAGCCACGCCAGCTGGCCGAGCTTCTGCAATCGGCCATCGATCAGGCCGAACCCGCCCCGGCACGCCTGGCCCCGGCTTCAGCCCTAGTCCCAGTCCCAGTCCCTGACAGTGCGGACGGCGACTGTGAAGCGGCCCTCGATTATTTGGTCTTGGCGGAATTGCGTCAGACCATCGGGATGGAGCCGCTGCGGGCCATCTTCGACGGTTTGGTCACGGACGTGGCCCTGCGGCAGGATGCCCTGGCTGCGGCGCATAGCGCCGGGGATGACGAGGCGATCCGTCAGGCGATCCATGCGCTGGCCAGCCTGCTGGGCAGCTTCGGCCTGACCGCGCTGAGCCAGCGCTGCCGGACGGCGGAGGGTGCCTTCCGTCAGGGGCGACCGGACGAAATGCGCGCGATGATCATTGGCCTGGATGCCGATATCCGCACCGGCCTTGCGCAGTTGCAGCGCTGGTTCGATCAGAACCAGGAAGAGCCGGTCAGTTCCGCAACGCCCTCGAACACGGGCTTGGCGAAGTAATAGCCCTGAAAGCGGCTGATCCCCAGATCGCGCAGGGCCTTGACCTCCTCCGCCGTTTCAACCCCTTCCGCAATCACCTCGATCTTCAGTTCCTGGCAGACGTTGAGGATGCCGGAAATGATCGACCGGCGCACCCGGTCCTGGTCGATGTTGCGGGTCAGCATCATGTCCAGCTTGATCAGATCGGGCTGGAATTCGACCAACAGGTTCAGGCCGGAATATCCCGCGCCAAAATCGTCGATTGCGGTCAGGAAGCCGTACTTCTTATAGGCGGAAATGATGCTGGCCAGATGTTTCTGGTCCACCACCTTTTCGCCCTCCGTCACCTCGAACACCAGCCGTTCCAGGGGAAAGCCGAATTCCTCTGCCGCGTCCAGGGTGACGCGCAGGCAGGTTTCCGCCCGATAGACGGCGTTGGGCAGGAAGTTGATGCTGATGCGGTCCTGAATGTCGAGCCGTGCGGCCAGTTCGATCGCCTTGCGGCGGCAGAGCTGATCGAAGGTATAGCGATTGGTCTCGTTCACCTGGCACAGGATGGTGCTGGCCCCGGCGCCGTCCAGACCGCGCACCAGCGCCTCGTGGGCGAAGACGCGCCCGCTGTCCAGGTCCAGGATCGGCTGGAACGCCATGGTGAAATCAAAGGGCAGTGCCTGCAAATTACGGCAGGCACTGCATTTCCCCGTCATGGGCGTTGTCGCGGGAGTTTTTGTGTCAGTCATGGACCGAGCATATAGGGCATTGGCAGTTAATGCCAATGCCCAGCGAATTAATCGAGCTTTGCGATCACTTCGATTTCGATTTTCACATCGCGCGGCAGACGGGCGACCTGAAAAGTGGAGCGGGCGGGCTTATGGGCGCCGAACGCCTTTTCATAGACCGCGTTGAAGCGGGCAAAATCGTTGAAATCGGCCAGGAATACCGTGCTTTTCACTACATGGTTCAGGCTGGCGCCGGCGGCAGCGAGCACCGCCTTCAGATTGGTCAGAACCTGTTCGGCCTGGGCTTCGATCTCGCCTTCCACCAGGGTGCCGTCGGCGCGCAGCGGAATCTGGCCCGATGCAAACAGGAAGCCGCCGGCGATGGTCGCCTGGGAATAGGGGCCGATGGCGGCCGGGGCGGCGTCGGTCTGAACGATCTTCACGGTCATGGATCTATCCTTGTCGCTATCAAACTCGCCGCGGGGTGCGGCTTGTGTTGGGTGTGCCGCGTTACGCAGCAAGCGCCGCACCGTAGCGGGCGATGGTCAGCCCCGCCATATCAATTTCCGGCGCCTTGCCCGAGATCAGGTCGGCAACCACCCGGCCCGATCCGCAGGCCATGGTCCAGCCCAGGGTGCCGTGGCCGGTATTGAGCCACAGATTGCCCAGCGTGCTGGGGCCGATGGCAGGGGTGCCGTCCGGCGTCATCGGGCGCAGCCCGCACCAGAAGCTGGCCTTGTCATAGGCGCCAGCGCTGGGAAACAGGTCGCGCACCGAATGCAGCAGGGTTTCCTTGCGTGCCGGGCGCAGGGTCAGGTCGAACCCGGCAATCTCCGCCGTGCCGCCGACGCGGATGCGATCCCCCAGGCGGGTGATGGCAATTTTGTAGGTTTCGTCCATCACGGTCGAAATCGGGGCGGAATTGGCGCCTTCAATCGGTACGGTGATCGAATAGCCCTTGACCGGATAGACCGGCAGATCCATCCCATGCTCTTTCACCAGGAACGGCGAATAGCTGCCGAGCGCCAGCACATAGCCATCGCCGGTGACGACGCCGGTATCGGTTACAATACCGGTCACCCTGCGGCCATCGCTGTCGATGCGCTTGATGCTGACACCATAGCGGAAGGTCACGCCCATCGCGGCGCAGATATCTGCCAGCCGCTGGGTGAACAGGTGGCAGTCGCCGGTCTCGTCCCCCGGCAGGCGCAGGCCGCCGACGAATTTTTCCTTCACCTGGGCCAGGCCCGGCTCGGCCGCGATGCAGCCCGCAACGTCCAACACCTCGAACGGCACGCCATACTGCTTCAGCACGGCGATATCGCCGGCCGAGGCATCGACCTGCTTCTGGGTGCGGAACAGCTGCAGCGTGCCCAAGGCGCGCTCGTCATAGGCAATGCCGGTCTGGGCGCGCAGATCGATCAGCTGATCGCGACTATATTCCGCCAACCGCACCATGCGGCCCTTGTTCAGCGCATAACGGGCGGACGTGCAGTTGCGCAGCATGGAAAACAGCCACCCCCACATGCGCGGGTCCAGCTTGGGCCGCACCACCAGGGGCGAATGTTTCATCAGCAGCCATTTCATCGCCTTGGCCGGCACCCCCGGCGCGGCCCAGGGCGAGGCATAGCCGGGCGAAATTTCCCCCGCATTGGCGAAGCTGGTTTCCAGCGCCGGGCCGGGCTGACGCTCCAGCACGGTCACCTCATGGCCGTTGCGGGCGAGATAATAGGCTGTCGTGACCCCGATCACACCGCCGCCCAGCACCACAATCTTCATGGCCATGCCCCCAATCCGGCTGTTTTGTTGCAGGGGATCAGATTATCGAAGAAATTGGCGACTATCCTTGCGATATGTCGCAGACTCTTGCGCCAAACGGTGCTTCTTCGTAAATTCCATCGGTCTTTTCGGGGAAACTGCCATGACGGTTCTGGACGATCTGGATCGGCGCATCCTGGATGTGCTGCGCGGCGATGGCCGGATTTCCAATGCCAAGCTGGCGGCGGCGGTCGGCCTGTCGCAATCGGCCTGCCTGCGCCGCCTGAAACTGTTGGAACATCGCGGGGTGATCCGCGGCTATGCTGCGCTGCTGGACGATCCCGACGCGCCGGACCGTGCCGTGTTCATTGTGCAGATAACCCTGGAACGCCAGACCGAGGAGTATCTAACCCGGTTCGAAAGCGCGATCCGCAAATGCCCGGAAGTGTTCCAGGCCTATCTGATGACCGGGGCGTCGGACTATATCCTGCTGGTGGAAGCGCGCGACCCGGCGGATTACGAGCGGATTCACACCGAAGTGCTGTCGCGCATCCAGGGTGTTGCGCGCATCCAGTCCAGCTTCGCCATCCGCAACGTGATCCGCCAGGGTGGGCGGCTTTAATCGTTTAGGTATCTGCAGACACAAATAAGGAGTTGATCCCGTCAGAGAATAAAAGCCGATACCCACAACTCAATATTAATTGAATTGATTTGCTTTCTTTTGCTTTGTCATCCATATCAATAAAGAAATTTAAGCAATCTTTCTCAATAATAATGACTTTCGGATTGAGTGTTTTAAGGTTTATTCCCGAAAAAACTTCGTCTTCATATCCCTCTACATCCACAACCAAGAGATCGATCTGATTTCGAAAATTGATCTGACGCAGAAAGTCATCAAAGACAACCTGCTTTGCCACTATGTCTCCAGAATTGGAAACCTTGGAGAAAGTAAGTTGATCCGTCAAAAATATTTCAGAGTTTTTGCTGCCAACGGCAAGATTGAGAACCTGCACTTTTTCGTTCGATATGTGTCTTTCTTTGCATTTTTGATAATAAAATGGATGTGGTTCGAAATAAAGACCGGACCATCCAGCGTCTGCAAGGTGGGCGGTGTTACTGTGTGTTATGCCATCATAAGCGCCGATTTCTATAAATATTCCACCTGACGCTGTATGTAATCCAAAGTTGTGTAAGAATAATTCAAGAAATGGAACTTGGCATGACGCGCTGGCATTTATCAATTCCGCCCAATTTTTGGATGCATAATTTCCAATAATCTCCTCGGCCTCGAAAAATTTATGAAAAGCTAAAAACTTCATGAACGAGGGGAAGAGATATTGGCCATATTCTGTGTTCTCATTTCTTTCGATAATATAAAGCCTGAAGAACATAAAATTGCTCAGAAATCTGAGTGTATAATCAGGGAAATCTCTCCTTTCGAAGATTTGTTCGTGGGCGATATGCAGGTTTAATAGGCCATCATTTATTGTTCTAGTGAAATTTTTTTCAAAATCTGATTTTGTGTCGAAGCCATATGCAGAGAAATTTAATTCCATTTCTTTATATTTCAATGGATCATAGTCTCCCTGATATTTTTTTGTTTTGTTCAAGATATTCCCCTTTCGAATGAAGCCTAATTGTTAAATATACATAGAAAATCCGATGCGTCAAGTTATTGATTTTCAATCATTATGTTCAATAAAAATAAGCAACATAAATAATAGTGAAGGAAGTCTTCTCAAATTGAATAAATAATATTGAGTTAATCACTTTTCTTAAAGAAAAATAAGATCAATAATTATATATTTTGCAATTTATTATTAGTTTTAATTCATATAATTTATTAGATTATATTTGATAATATATTTAATTATTATTCTTTATGAAAAATACAGCCGAATAATTATTAAGTATAGAGATCCTAACGGATTTAGCGAATACATCAGCTTCAGGTGCATGTAGTCTGAATAATAAAACAAGAGCCCTGATCTGGCCTTTTGGCCGGATCAGGACCTGATAAATTTCCGGATTAATAAATTATCTAGGCTTCGTTCTGCACCTGCTGCACCGCTTCGGCCTCAAGCTGGGTCAGGGCGGTGCGGATTTCCGCTTCGGTCACGGCTTTTCCAGCGGCTTTCAGATCGGTCATCGCCTTGTCGATCACATCATCGTCGCCCGGCTTGCGGAAATCTTCCGCCACCATCGCCATGGCATAGGTCTGCGCGGCCGGTCCGGTGACGCCCAGCCGTTCGGCGACCCACAGCCCAAACAGCTTGTCACGGCGGGAATGGGCCTTGAAGGCCAGTTCCTGATCCAGCTTGTACTTGGCTTCAAACCCTTTTTCGCGGTCTTCGAAGGCACCCATGGCGCGGTCTCCCCAACAATGAAACATGTGGGCGGGCAATCCGATCACCCGCTGACAGCCTAGCCTCTATCGCGCCGGGGCGCATCGGGTCTTTGATCTGGGTCAAGCCGGGTGGGCGGCCGCCGAATTCCGGATGGGGACATGCGCCGGGTTCTGTTGTGTCGCGTGCGGTGCGCTGCTATATCAGCGGCTCGACCGTCCCCCCACCATCGGCAGGCACCATGGCGCGACGCAGAAAACTTTACGAAGGCAAGGCGAAGATCCTGTACGAGGGGCCGGAACCCGGCACCATCGTGCAATATTTCAAGGATGATGCGACCGCCTTCAATGCCCAGAAGCATGCCGTCATCAGCGGCAAGGGCGTGCTGAACAACCGGATTTCCGAGTATATCATGCTGCGGCTGGAGGAGATGGGCATCCCCACCCACTTCATCCGCGCGCTGAACATGCGCGAACAGCTGGTGCGAGAGGTGGAGATCATCCCGATCGAGGTGGTGGTCCGCAATATCGCCGCCGGGTCGCTCGCCAAGCGCTTCGGCATTCCGGAAGGCAGCGTTCTGCCGCGGTCGATCGTCGAATATTACTTCAAGAACGATCAGCTGGGCGACCCCATGGTGTCGGAGGAGCATATCACCGCCTTCGGCTGGGCCAACCCGCAGGATCTGGACGATATGCTGTCGCTGGCCCTGCGCATCAACGATTACCTGTCTGGCCTGTTCCTGGGCGTCGGCATGAAGCTGGTCGATTTCAAGGTGGAATTCGGCCGCCTGTGGGAAGGCGAGGATATGCGGATCATCCTGGCCGACGAAATCAGCCCGGATAATTGCCGCCTGTGGGACGCCAAGACCAATGACAAGCTGGACAAGGACCGGTTCCGGCAGGATTTGGGCGGGGTCAAGGAAGCCTATCAGGAAGTTGCGCGGCGCCTGGGCGTGCTGCCCATCGAATCCGATGGCGGCGGCGAGGATGAGAGCGACAGCAAATCCCCCCGCGTGGTGAATTGACTGTTGTGACTTGAGTTTTGTGAACAGGACCCCATCGGTTAACCGGACAGATCAGGTGGCATCATGAAGGCGCGTATTCACGTTACTTTGAAACCCGGCGTTCTGGATCCCCAGGGCAAGGCCGTTCACCATGCGCTGGAATCGCTGGGCTTCGACGGGGTCGAAGAGGTGCGCCAGGGCAAGTATATCGAGATCGATCTGGCCGATACCGACCGCAAGGCGGCAGAGGCGCGCGTCAAGGAGATGTGCGAAAAGCTGCTGGCCAATACCGTGGTTGAAAACTACAGCATCGAGTTGGCCTGACCGCCATGAAGGCAGGCATCGTCGTCTTTCCCGGATCGAACCGCGAGCGCGATGCCGCGGCGGCGATCCGCCAGGTCTGCGGCAGCGAACCCACCCTGCTGTGGCACCGTGAAACCACCCTGCCCAGCGGCCTGGACCTGATCATCGTGCCGGGCGGCTTTTCCTATGGCGACTATCTGCGCGCCGGGGCGATTGCCGCCCATTCGCCGCTGATGCGCGAAGTGAAGGCCGCCGCCGATAAGGGCGTGCATGTGCTGGGTATCTGCAACGGGTTCCAGATCATCACCGAGGCCGGGTTGCTGCCCGGTGTGCTGATGCGCAATGCCTCGCTGAAATTCGTCTGCCGGAATGTCCATCTGAAGGTTGAGACCAGCGCCAGCCCCTTCACCCGCGCATACAATGCCGGGCAGGTGTTGAGCGTGCCGGTCGCCCATCACGACGGCAATTACTTTGCCGATCCCGCGACGCTGAAGCGCCTTGAGGACGAGGATCGCATCGCCTTCCGCTATTGCGATCCCGATGGCGCGGTGGAGGAGGACTGGAACCCGAATGGCTCGCGCGACAATATCGCGGGCATCCTGTCCGAAAACCGCCGGGTTTTGGGCCTGATGCCCCACCCGGAAAACGCGATCGAAGCGCTGCAGGGTTCCACCGACGGCGCCGGTCTTCAAAAGCCTGCTGGATGCGTTGAACTGACATGAAGAACCCGGATACCCGCCCGGCAACCGCCGTCGACGCCGCCGATTTCGGCCTGAAGCCCGATGAATGGCAGCGCATCCAGACCGGACTCGGCCGCACGCCGAACCTGGTTGAACTTGGCATCTACTCGGTGATGTGGAGCGAGCATTGCTCCTATAAATCGTCGCGCCTGCACCTGAAAAAGCTGCCGACCGAAGCCCCCTGGGTGATTTGCGGGCCGGGGGAAAATGCGGGCGTGATCGATATCGGCGATGGCGATGCCGCGATCTTCAAGATCGAAAGCCACAACCACCCCTCCTATATCGAACCCTATCAGGGCGCGGCGACCGGCGTCGGCGGCATCATGCGCGACGTGTTCACCATGGGCGCGCGGCCGATTGCCAATCTGAACGCATTGCGCTTCGGTGCGCCGGACCATGCCAAGACCCGCCATCTGCTGGCGGGAGTGGTGGCCGGGATCGGCGGCTATGGCAATTGCATGGGCGTGCCGACCATCGGCGGGGAAACCGAATTCCACGAAGCCTATAACGGCAATATCCTGGTCAATGCCATGACCATCGGCATCGCCAAAGCCGACCGGATTTTCTATTCGGCGGCGGCGGGCGTGGGCAACAGCGTGGTCTATGTCGGCGCCAAGACCGGGCGCGACGGCATCCACGGCGCCACCATGGCGTCGGCGGAATTCACCGAAGAAGCCGAATCGAAGCGCCCCACGGTCCAGGTTGGCGACCCGTTCACCGAAAAGCTGCTGCTGGAAGCCTGCCTGGAGCTGATGGCGACCGATGCGATTGTTGCGATCCAGGATATGGGCGCGGCGGGGTTAACCTCCTCCTCCGTTGAAATGGCGGGCAAGGGCGGGCTTGGGATCGAAATCGACCTCGACAAGGTGCCCGTCCGTGAAACCGGCATGAGCGCCTATGAAATCATGCTGTCGGAAAGCCAGGAACGCATGCTGATGATCCTGAAACCGGGATCGGAAGCGCAGGCGCGGGCGATTTTCGAAAAGTGGGAACTGGATTTCGCCCCCATCGGCACGGTAACGGACAGCGGCCGGATCGTGCTGAAGAAGCATGGCGAAACCGTGTGCGATTTGCCGCTGTCGCCGCTGGTCAACGATGCGCCGCTCTATGATCGTCCGCATGTGCCGACGCCCAAGCGCCCGGTGATCGGCGCCGACGAGGTGGAGGAGCCGGAACTGCTGACCGAAGCGCTGGCCATCCTGCTCGATACGCCGGATCTGTGCTCTAAGCGGTGGATCTGGGAACAGTATGACCATCTGGTCACCGGGCAGACCGTGATCCGTCCGGGCGGCGATGCGGCGCTGGTGCGCCTGGAGGGGCAGACCAAGGGGATTGCCGCCGTTACAGACTGCACCCCGCGCTATTGCTATGCCGACCCGGTTGAAGGCGGCAAGCAGGCCGTGGCGGAAAGCTATCGCAATATCTCGGCCACCGGGGCAACGCCGCTGGCGGTCACCAACAATCTGAACTTCGGCAATCCGGAAAAGCCCGAAGTGATGGGCCAGATCGTCGGCTGCCTCGACGGCATGGCCCAGGCCTGCCGTGCGCTCGACACGCCGGTGATCTCCGGCAATGTCTCGCTTTATAACGAAACCAACGGGCAGAGCATCCTGCCAACCCCGGTGATCGGCGGGGTGGGGGTGATCGGCGATGTCGCCAAGGCCGCCAGCATCGCCTTCAAGGCCGAGGGCGAGACCATCATCCTGCTGGGCCAGACCAAGGGCTGGCTGGGCGCATCGCTCTACTTGCGCGAAATGTGCGGCTCCGAAGACGGTGCGCCGCCGCCGGTCGATCTGGCGATGGAGAAAAAGACCGGCGAGCTGGTCCGCGCGCTGATTGCCGCCGGCCATGTCACGGCCTGCCACGATGTGTCCAGCGGCGGGATGCTGGTGGCGGTGGCGGAAATGGCGATGGCCGGCCGCATCGGCTGCGCGCTCGACCTGCCGGACCATCTGCCCGCCCATGCCTTTGCCTTTGGGGAAGATCAGGGCCGCTATCTCTTGACCACCGTCACCCCGACCGGCGTTCTGAAGGCGGCGGAAGCGGCAGGCGTGCCGGCGCTGATCGTCGGCACCACGGGGGGCGAGGATATCAGCATCGGCGCCGACGATGTGGTCTGGCTGGAAGATCTGATCGCCCTTCACGAAACCTGGCTGCCCGACTATATGGCAGGGGAGATGGACGGGGAGGAGGACGACTATGCCTTCGACCCGGACAATGACAATGATTTGGACGAAGAGGATTGATCGCCATGGCGATGGATGCCGCGACGATTGAAACCATGATCAAGGCTGCCTTGCCCGACGCCAAGGTGACCATCACCGATCTGCGTGGCGATGGCGATCACTATGCCGCCTATGTCGAATCGGCTGCCTTTGCCGGGAAATCCCGGGTGCAGCAGCACCAGATGGTCTATGCCGCCCTGCAGGGCAAAATGGGCGGCCAGCTTCACGCCCTGGCCTTGCAAACCGCTACCCCCGCTTCTGCTTGAAGGACCGAACCCATGACCGACCAAGCCACGCTCGACCGGATCCGCGACGAAGTTGCCAGCAATGATGTGGTGCTGTTCATGAAGGGCACGCCGATTTTCCCGCAATGCGGGTTTTCGGCCGCCGTGGTGCAGGTGTTGACCCATCTGGGCGTGAAGTTCAAAGGGATCGACGTGCTGCCCGATCCGGCGCTGCGCCAGGGCATCAAGGACTTCACCAGCTGGCCGACCATTCCGCAGCTTTATGTGAAGGGCGAATTCATCGGCGGCTGTGATATCGTCCGCGAAATGTATGAATCCGGCGAATTGCTGGAGCTGCTGAACAGCCGCGGGATTGCCGTTCAGGTCGCCTGACGGCGGCTCTGCCAATCTTTCGCACCAACGCCCCACCCTTGCCGGGTGGGGCGTTTTTTTGTGCCCGCCATCCCCGTTCGCGCGCCCGGTTCCGCTGGACAGCCCAGCCCCGTCCGGTCTTTGATTGGTGTGCCTAACACTAGGCCAAAAAACCGGGAAAGAAAGCGATGCGGTCGATTGGATTGGTTGCCCATGATGTGAAAAAGCAGGACATGCTGTCCTGGGTCAAGCGGCATCGGGACCGGTTGGCGGGGCATCGCCTGTTCGCCACCGGCACTACGGGCGGCATCATCAAGGAAGGGACGGGCCTGGATGTCACCTTGCTGCGCAGCGGCCCGCGCGGTGGCGATCAGCAACTGGGTGCCATGATCGCCGAAGGGCGGCTGGATGTGCTGTTCTTCTTCATCGATCCGATGTCGTCCATGCCCCATGATGTCGATATCCGGGCGCTGATCCGCCTGGGCACCCTGTACGACATTCCCTTCGCCTGCAATCCGGCCACGGCGGACCGGATCATCTCTGCCCCCGACTGGTAGGGGACGCCGATGTACGGCATCACGCTCGGCCACACCCGCCACCGGTTCCGCGATCTGAAGCATGTGATGGCGGCGGCCAGCCCGCTGCGGTCGGGCGACCAGCTGGCCGGACTGGCGGCCGACAGCGCCGAACAGCGCATTGCCGCCCGCATGGTGCTGGCGGAGGTGCCGCTGCGCCAGTTCCTCGATACCCCCCTGGTGCCCTATGAGGCCGACGAGGTGACGCGGCTGATTTGCGACCGCCACGATGCTGCGGCCTTTGCGCCGATTGCCGGGTTCACCGTCGGCCAGTTCCGCGACTGGCTGCTGAACCCGGCGACGGCGGCTGCGGCCCTGGCGGCGGTCGCCCCCGGCGTGACCCCGGAAATGGCAGCCGCCGTGTCCAAGCTGATGCGCAATCAGGATCTGATCGGCGTCGCCGCGCGCCTGTCGGTCGTCACCCGGTTCCGCACCACCCTGGGGTTGCCGGGGCGGATGGCCAGCCGCTTGCAGCCCAATCACCCGACCGACGATCCGGCAGGGATTGCCGCATCGCTGCTGGACGGGCTGACCTTCGGCATCGGCGATGCGGTGATCGGCATCAATCCGGCGACCGATTCGCTCGACTCCTACCTCCGCCTGACCGAGATGCTGGATGCGCTGCGCCAGCGCTTTGCCATTCCCGTTCAGGGCTGTGTGCTGGGCCATGTGACGACCGCAATCGATGCCCTGGCCGCCGGTGCGCCGGTCGATCTGGTGTTTCAGTCGATTGCGGGCAGCGAGGCGGCGAACCGCGGGTTCGGCATTTCCCTTGCCCTGCTGGACGACGCCGCGGCGGCCATGGCGGCCGCCCCGCGCCCCGATACCGGCCCCAACCGTTTCTATTTCGAAACCGGACAGGGGTCTGCACCCTCCGCCTCCTCTCCCGGGGCCAGCGCCCACCACGATGTTGACCAGCAAACGATGGAAGCGCGCGCCTATGCGGTGGCGCGGCGCTATTCCCCGCTGCTGGTCAATACCGTGGTGGGCTTCATCGGCCCGGAATATCTTTACGACGGCAAGCAGATCATCCGCGCCGGGCTGGAAGATGTGTTCTGCGGCAAGCTGCTGGGCGTGCCGATGGGGTGCGATGTCTGCTACACCAACCATGCCGAGGCCGACCAGGACGATATGGACACGCTCATGGTGCTGCTGGCCAATGCCGGGGCGCTGTTCCTGATTGCCGTGCCGGGTGGCGACGATGTCATGCTCAACTATCAAAGCCTGTCCTATCACGATATCGCGGCGTTGCGCCGCCTGACCGGCCTGCGCCCGGCCCCCGAGTTCGAGGCGTGGCTAGAGGCGGTGGGGATTTCGGCGTCTGGCACTCTGGCACCCGGCAGTGCGGCGATCAGTGGCGCGGCCCGCGCGCTGGCCCGTGCGCTTCTGGGGTGGAGTCCGGCGGCATGAGCGACCCCAAGAGCGAACCCAAGAGCGAACCCAGGGAAGCCACCCCGCCTCTGGTGGCTGCCTTCCGTCAGTTGACGCGGGCGCGGCTGGCGCTCGACCGGTTGTCGCATCCCAGCCTGAACCCGGTGCTGCCGCTGGCCGATCAGCTGGCCTTCCAGCTGGATCACGCCCGCGCCCGCGATGCGGTTTGGCAGACGGCGGAGTTCGACCGGCTGGCGGCGGATCTGGCGGACTGGTCGCCGGTACGCGTGTCCAGCCGCGCGCCAGACCGCGCCGCCTATCTGCGCCGCCCGGATCTGGGCCGTCAGCTTGCTGCCGAGGATGTTGCACGTTTGCAGACGATGCGCCCGGCGGCGGGGTGCGACATCGCCCTGGTCGCGGCCGATGGCCTGTCTGCCGCTGCGATCAATGCCCACCTGGTGCCATTTTTATCGACGCTGAAGCCCCACCTGTCCGGCTATCGGCTGGCCCCGCTGGTGCTGGTGCAGCAGGGGCGGGTGGCGGTCGGGGATGCGATTGGCGGCGCCTTGGGTGCGCGCCTGCTTGTCCTGCTGGTTGGCGAACGGCCGGGGCTATCGTCGCCCGACAGTCTGGGAATCTATGTCACCTATGCCCCGCAGCCGGGCCGCCGCGATAGCGAACGCAACTGCATTTCCAACATCCACGCCCACGGCCTTGGCTATGCCGACGCCGCGAATCAGCTGGCCACGCTGATTGCTGCCGCCTTCCGCCAATCGCTAACCGGCACCGGCCTGCGGGTAGAGCAGACCAGCCCACCGGTGCTGGATCGATAAGCGAAACGGCCTATCGTCCGGCCGTCGCCAGGGCCTTGCCGGATTTGGCCCCCGCTTTCGCCGAGGCGGCGGACGCTTCGTCCTCATCCTCGTCGCTGGCCATCGGGGCGGGGGTGCCCGCTTCGGACGGATCGCGCAGCACATAGCCGCGCCCCCAGACGGTTTCGATGTAATTCTCCCCGCCGGTCGCCTGGGCCAGCTTCTTGCGCAGCTTGCAGACAAACACGTCGATGATCTTCAATTCGGGTTCGTCCATTCCGCCATAGAGATGGTTCAGGAACATCTCCTTGGTCAGGGTCGTGCCCTTGCGCAGCGACAGCAGCTCCAGAATCCCATATTCCTTACCGGTCAGATGCAGCGGATGGTTTTCCACTTCGACCGTTTTGGTGTCGAGGTTAACCAGCAGCTTGCCGGTCCGGATGATCGATTCCGAATGGCCCTTGGCCCGGCGCACAATGGCCTGGATGCGGGCCACCAGCTCGCGCTTGTCGAACGGCTTGGTCAAGTAATCGTCGGCCCCGAAGCCCAGCCCCTTGATCTTGTGATCCAGTTCCGACAGACCGGAGAGAATCAGGATCGGCGTGCGCACGCGGGAGGAGCGGAAGCGGCGCAAAACCTCGTAGCCATCAATATCCGGCAATACCAGATCCAGGATAATGATGTCGTAGTCATAGAGCTTGCCGATTTCCAGCCCATCTTCCCCAAGGTCGGTTACATCGACGATGTACCCGGCAGAGGTCAGCATCAGGGCGATGCTTTTGGCGGTAGCGGCATCGTCTTCGACCAGCAGCACACGCATGGGCCAACTCTCTTTCACGCAAGGACGGTATAAACGCTGACGGTTCAACCGGGGCGGATGAATTTAAAGAGGCATTTCGTTAACCATTATCACTCCCGTTTGGGAGTCATGCAAGCCAGATTTGTTAACTCTTTGTCATAAGCTGTGACCTCCGGCTGTGACTTCTGCTATGCTGAAAAAGCTGTTATGTTCCATTACATTGCAGCCATTCGTTGGGAATGGGGTTAATCCGGGGCCGCTCTTGCGGCGTGGTTACCGCCCCAGTATCCCTGCCTAACGGTCCCGGCTGTCATACGTTTGGCGATCCGGCGGCCGCCACAGGGCCATGGAAAGGAAATGATAATGTCCACAGCGCTGATCGATCATTTGGTTTCCGATATCGGTCGCCTGCCGGGGCATTACCTGCATGGCCGGGTGACCGGCGTTCTGGGCATGATGGCAGAGATTGGCGGGGTGCAGCGCGCCCTGTCGGTCGGCGACCGGGTGACGATCCTGGCCCGCGGCAACAAGCGGGTGGCGGCGGAAGTCGTCGGCTTCAGGGGCGAACGCGCGCTGGCCATGCCCTTCGGCACGCTGGATGGCGTTGGCCTGGGCTGCAAGGCGGAAATCGCGGCAACCGCGCCGGTCGCCTATCCCCATACCAGCTGGTTGGGGCGGGTGATCGATTGCATGGGCCGCCCGATCGACGATCTGGGCCCGCTCTTGACGGGCGATACCGCCTATCCCTTGCGGGCCGATCCGCCGCCGGCCCATCAACGCCAGCGCGTTGCGGGCAAACTCGATCTCGGCACCCGGGCACTCAACCAGTTCCTCACCTGCTGCCGGGGGCAGCGCATGGGCATCTTCGCCGGGTCGGGCGTCGGCAAGTCCAGCCTTTTGTCGATGATCGCCAAATATACCTCGGCCGATGTCATCGTGATCGGCCTGATCGGGGAGCGCGGGCGCGAAGTTCAGGAATTCATCCACGAGGATCTGGGCGAAGAAGGGTTGCGACGGGCGGTTCTGGTGGTTGCCACATCCGACCAGCCGCCCCTGATGCGCCGCCAGGCCGCGTTGATGACGCTGACCGTGGCCGAATATTTCCGCGATCAGGGGCTGAATGTTCTGTGCCTGATGGACAGTGTGACCCGCTTTGCCATGGCCCAGCGCGAAATCGGCCTATCGGTCGGGGAACCGCCGGCCTCCAAGGGCTATACTCCCTCTGTCTTTGCCGAATTGCCGCGCCTGCTGGAGCGCGCGGGGCCGGGCGGGCGCGGGCAGGGGTCGATCACCGGGCTGTTCACCGTGCTGGTCGAGGGCGACGACCATAACGAGCCGATTTCCGACGCGGTGCGCGGCATTCTGGACGGCCATATCGTGCTGGAGCGTTCGATTGCCGAACGCGGGCGCTATCCGGCGATCAATATTCTGCGCTCCATCTCCCGAACCATGCCGGGCTGCAACACGCCGGAGGAAAACGCCGTGGTCGGCCGCGCGCGCGAATTGCTGGCGGCGTATGAGGATATGGCGGAAATGATCCGCCTGGGTGCCTATCGCCATGGCAGCGACCCGCGCACTGACGAGGCGATCCGCTATTACCCCCTGCTGGAATCGTTCCTGACCCAGCGCAAGGACGAACGGGCCGATCTGGACCACGGCTATCAGCAACTGGCGCAGATCCTCGATAGTGGCGGCGTTCGATGAAGGGATTGCCGACACTGATTCGCGTCCGGGGGCTGGAGCTTGAGGAAAAGCGCCGGCAACTGGCGGAATTGGAGCGGATCGCCCAGGAAATCGACCATTCCATCCAGCGCCTGGAAGCCGATATGGCGCAGGAGCGGGACATTACGCGCTCTGACGAGGGGGCGGCCTATATTTTCGCCAGCTACATCACCTGGGCGATCGATCGCCGGGAGATTCTGACCCAGTCCCTGGCCGAAGCGCGCCAGCGGGTCAGCGATGCCCTGGAGGAAGTGACCGAGGCTTATCGCGAGCTGAAAAAGCTGGAAATCGCGCAGGAACAGCGCGACCGGCGCGAACGGATGGAAGCGGAACGCCGCGCCCAGATCCGGCTGGACGAAATCGCCCTGACCGGCTTTATCCGCCGCGAGGCCGATGGCGGTTGAACCCGCCCGCACCTAAGTCACGATTTCAGACCATTATGCCCGATCAGACCATGATTCCTGGGCGGCCGAAATCGCTGGTGCTGATCTGGGGCACGAAGCGCGGCGCAATCTGGAAGCCCAGGGTGCCCTGCAACCCGCGGGCCGAGGTGGCATCGGCGAAGATCCGCGCAATGCCCTGACGCAAGGGCTCGGCCAATGGCCGTTCGGTGCGCACCATCAGATCCAGGCGATTGTCGCGCGTGAACCCGTCCAGCTGAAGCGGCCCGGTCGCCGACAGCGTCAGGTCGAACAGAAACCGCTGCCCGCCGCCGCCCTTGCCGGACTGGCCACCCTCCTGCTCCTCCTCCCGCACGCCATGCATGAACAGCCGGATGGGTTCCACCCGATCGGGCAGCCGGACCGGAATCGTCACCGCCCGCCAATCGGTTGGGGCTGCCGCATCGCGCGCGGCTTCGGCAAATTCGCTGCTCAAGCGGGATAGGCCGCGCCGCCCGCGTTCGGTTTTCTGGATCGCATCGCGCGCGTCGTCGCCCAGCAGCAGACGGATATCGCCCCGGCTGACCGCCGACAGGAACACGACCATATCGGCCGCGAAGCGCGGGCCCGGCTTGGGCACCATGGCATCCAGGGCGGCCTGGGCGCGCCCGCCGATCTCGTTCCCCACACCCAGCACTTCGGGCAGGGACGGAAAGCCCGGCAAGGGCAGCTGCGGGCGTTGGGCCGGGCCATTCGGCAGAACCGCCGGGCCCTGCGGTGCCAGCGTGACGATGCTGCCGGGGGCCAGCGGCTGGCTGTCCAGCATCAACAGCACCGGGCCGACCGAAACCAGCGGGCGCCCGGTCGTGCTGGTGCCGATCACCAGTCCCTGCGCGCCCCCCGCCGATGTTCCGCCCGCCGGCAATACGGCGGTGGTCGTCACGGGGGCGCTCGGGTCGATTTGCGGTGGCGGGGTGGTGCCGATGATCCGAAGCGGCAGTTGCCCGCCCAGGGGGGCACGCGCCAATTCATTCGGAAGCCCAGTCGCCGATAGCGGCATCATGCTGGGCGGTCCTGCCGTTGCTGCACTGCCGGCTGCTGTGCGGGCGCTCTGTGCGGCACTGTCGCCCGCCATGGACGGCATGCCGGGTTGCGCCCCGACCATTTGGGTGGAGAGTGGCATCGGGGTGGCACCCGGTTGGCCTGCTGGGACCATTCCGGGTGCCAGCGTTCCGGGTGCCAGCGTTCCGGGTGCTAGCGTTCCGGGTGCTAGCGTTCCGGCTGTTGGCGACGGCCCGGCCGCCGGGCCGCCGGCGGGGGACAGGATGAAGGGCGCGTTCGGGGCGGCTGGACTGCCACCGAGTGCGACCTGGCCTGGACCAGTCAAAGGGGTGCCGGGCGCAACGGGCGTCATCGGTTGCGGCATCCCGGCGGCGCCGGCCGGGGCAAGCGTCGGCCCAAGCCCCATCCCGCCACTGGTCACCGGTACTGGCCCGCCCGGTCCGGCCATACCGGTACCCAAAGTTCCGGTACCCGACGTTCCGGTACCCACCGTTCTGGGGGATACAGCGGCCGGTCCGGCAGTCGATTGGGATAGGGGCGGTGCGCCCGTCTCCACCGAATCCAGTGTGCGCAGGACCGTCGCCTGAACCGTAATCCCGTTGACCAAAGCGGGAAGCGCGGCGCTTGACGGGGCGGGCGGAAGCGGCAGGGCAGCGCTGCGCACCACTTGATCGGTCGGCATCGGAATACCGGCCTGGGGCAGGCCGCTGCCAACGATCTGCAAGGCCAGCTGCCCACGGGCATTTTCCACCACATGCGCCGACAAGGTGGTGCCCAGCGGGGCCTGTATCGAAGGGGGCAGCGAAATCCGGCCCTGCGCGGTCACGATCACCACTTCGGTCCCGCTACGCTGCTGCACCAGCCCCTGCAGAATGGCCTCCCGCGGCAGGGATTTCAGCCAAGTGGGCGGGTTCTGGACCGGGATCACCGCATCCACCGCCGGCAGCGGAAACTGGACCGGTGCGGGGCTGGGGGCGATGGGCCGGGTCATGGCGATCTGTCCTTAAAACCGGGTTCCGGTCAATAAACGGCTGGCGATTGTCTGGATATCCACCGCCGCATCCGCACCTGGGAACTTGGCAAACAGGGGGGTCTGGGCGCGGATCGCTTCCAGAACCTTGCGATCCTTGCGCACCACGCCCAACAGGTCCGGCGTCATTTTCAGGAAACTGGTGCAGGCCTTGTGAAGGGCCTGGAACGTGCGCTCGCCTTCTGCCTGGGTCCGGGCCTGATTGATCACCACGCGGATATCCGCCTTGGGATCGTCGGCCAGCGACACCTTGATGAAGGCATAGGCGTCGGTCATCGATGTCGGCTCTGCCGTGGCGACGATCAGCCGCGTGCCGGAGTGGAGCGACAACAGCCGGTTGGTGCGGTCGATGCCGGCGCCCAGATCCATGATCAGATAATCATAGGTGCGGGACAGGGCATTGATATCCTGGGCCAGTAGCGACAGGCGGGTGGGCGGCAATGCGGCCAGACTGCCCGCGCCGGACCGGCCCGCCAGCAAATCGAAGCCACCGGCATCGTACTTGACGCATGCCTGAGCCAGCGTCGCCTTCCCCGCGATGACGGTGCCCAGATCCTTGCCCGGCATGACACCCAACTGGACATCGACATTGGCGAGGCCCAGATCGCCGTCGAGCAGCAGCACCTTGCGCCCATGCCGCGCCAGCGCGTGCGCCAGGGAGATCGAGAAAAAGGTTTTGCCGACGCCCCCTTTGCCCGAGGCGACTGCAATCAGGCTGGGGGATTTGACGATGGTGGCCGGCTGGGCCGGGGCAGCAGCTCCATGGCCCGGCGCACTATGACTAGGCGCACCAGCGGCTCCGGAGCCCGAAACTTGGCCCGTCGAAACTTGGCCCGTCGATCGGCCGCTGGTGGCCGGTGTGCGCGTGATCGTGGTCATAATGATCAGTATAGCCCGGAACTCATTCGTTTCGCGAGGGGCCATTCCGGGATGATGCCCGGCCGATACTTGTGCCGCCCGTCAATGGCGGAATATTGAGGATCCCGGACGGATCGTCGTCGCCAACCTGCGGCAGGGGCGGCTCCTCTGCCCCCAGATCCGGCAAAATCACCTGCTGCGGGCCAGGGCTGGATTGCGGGGCTGATTGGAGGGCGGCGTCGTCCGGCGATGCTGGAACCGGCGCATACCGTGCAACCAGCCCGGCATTGAGGGTGGGGGAGGCGGCCGTTACCCCAACCGGCGCATCAACAGCGCCGGCACCGGGCAGTTTTTCAGCCGTCTGCGGGGCCTTGGCAGTCCACATCTGAATTTGCTGCGGCACCTCTGGCAGCAAATGCCGCGCCAGGGTCAGGGGATTGACCTGAACCAGACCATCGGCGACATGCGGCGTCGTGCTCATATCGCAGAAGCCCAGCTTCGCCGTGTCGGCGGCCAAAAGAACGCTGCCCAGGCGGCGGGCGGCATCCATCCGTGTCACCAGCAGGCGGGTCGCCCCCCGCGCGGCAAAGGCGCGGGCGGTTTCGGCCGCTTCCTCAGCATCCAGACCGGCCGACAGAACCAGAACGATATCCCCATCAACCGCGTTCAGGATGCGCCCCAGTTCCTCCATTTCCTCGGCGGAATAGGGGTTCGCCCCAGCCGTGTCGATCAGCGTCACCGCATCGGGATGGGCAAGCTTGCTGGCGGTGACCGCATCGCGCAGGGTTTCCCCGTCCAGCGCCGTTTGCAGGTCGATATCCAGGATGCGGGTGAAGGCGGCCAGCTGGTCGATCCCGCCGGCCCGCATGGTATCGGTGGTGATGACATTGATCCGCCGGTTGCCAAGCACGGCGCGGGCGGCCAGCTTCGCCGCCGTAACGGTTTTGCCCGAACCCGGCGGCCCGACCAGAATGATGGGGCGGCCACCCGGCTGTACGGCCGGCATCGGGCTGAAGCGGAAGGTGGTGTCCAGCGCCGCCGCCATGGTCATGATCGGGGCATCGACGGCCAGGGCCGATGCCGCGCGGACCAACTTCTCTGCCAGGGGGGCGGCGGCCTGCAACAGCCGTTCTGCCAGCACGGTGGGGGTGCCGTGCAGATCCAGCGCCTCGGCTATGGTTTCCAGCGCGTCCAGCGGCTGGTCAACCTTCGGCAGGGTCAATTCCAGTTCCGACAGCGGCTCTTCGTCGATGGCCGCCGTGACACGGATGCCCCGGCCGGTCTCGCTTTTCTGGCTTGACAGGATGATTGCGTTATCGCCCAGCTCGTCCCGCACCCGGCGGATCGCTTCGGGCATCGATTCCGCGTAGAACATTTTCATCCGCATTGGATGACTCCTTCACCGCAGGGGGTACCATGCTGTCCAGGCTCTGCCAGGCAACACTCGGCAGGGTACACCCGGTTGGGTGTCGCCCGCTAGATCTGGCCCAAAGTCTTGATCTTGGCCTTCGGATGGATTTCCGACTGGCTCATCACCACTGTCGTCGGGCGGAACCGTTCAACGATTGACCGCACATAGGGACGAATATTCGGGCTGGTCAGCAGAACGGGCGATTCGCCCATGACCGAGAACCGGTCGAAGGTCTGCCGGACCGAGGAAATGAACTGCTGCAATTGCGATGGCGGCATGGACAGCTGCCGGTCGTCGCCCTGGCCGACCAGGGATTCGGCGAAGGCCTGTTCCCATTCCGGCGACAGGGTCACGATCGGCACGAAGCCGCCTTCGGCTGTATTGGCATCCGAAATCTGCCGGGCCAGGCGCGAGCGAACATGCTCCGTAATCATCCCGACATTGTTGGTATAACCTGCCGCCTCTGCGACGGCTTCCAGAATCAGCGGCAGATTGCGGATCGAAACCCGCTCGTTCAGCAGATTCTGCAAAATCCGCTGCAACACGCCAACCGAAACCAGCGTCGGCACTGTGTCGGCCACCAGCTTCTGGCTTTCCTTGTCCAGTTCGTTCAGCAGCTTTTGCGTTTCTGAATAGGTCAGCAGGTCGGCCATGTTGTCGCGGACAACTTCGGTCATATGGGTGGTGATGACCGTCGGCGGGTCAACCACCGTATAGCCGCGGAACAGCGCTTCCTCGCGATGGGCTTCGGACACCCACATGGCGGGCAGACCGAAGGTCGGCTCCCGCGTGGTCTCCCCAGGGATCGAGATTGCCTCGCCGCGCGGATCCATGACCAGCAGCATGTTGGGGCGCAGATCGCCGCGCCCGACCTCGATCTCCTTCACCCGGATGACATAGGTGTTGGCGGCCAGCTGCAGATTGTCCTGGATGCGGACCGACGGCAGCAGGAAGCCCATTTCCTGGGCCAGCTGACGGCGCAGCGCCTTGATTTGATCGGTCAGGCGCTGCCCGCGCGAGACGCTGATCAGCGGCAGCAGGCCGTACCCCAGTTCCAGCCGGATCGAATCGATCTGCAGCGCGGCAGAAATCGGCTCCTCGGCCACCGGCGCGGCCCCGCCGGCCGCAGTGCTGGCCGCTTCGCTTGCCTTTTGCGTCTCAACCTCCTGCCGGCGGGCCAGATAGGCAAGCCCGCCCAGGACGGTGGCGATCAGCAGGAAGGGCACCAACGGGATGCCCGGCAGCACCATCAGGAACAGCATCAGCACGGCGGCCATGCCAAGCGCCTGCGGGAACCCGCCCAGCTGCCGGAACAGGGCCTTGTCGGTTGTTCCCTGCACGCCCGACTTGGTGACCAGCAGGCCAGCCGCGGTGGAGATGATCAGCGCGGGGATCTGGGAAACCAGACCGTCGCCGACCGTCAGGATAGTATAGGTCTGCGTCGCGGCAGAGAAGGTCAGCCCGTGCTGGACCGTGCCGATGATGATGCCGCCGATGATATTGATCGCAGTGATCAGCAGCCCGGCGACCGCATC
>CAYRWZ010000026.1:0-10514 GCA_964428065.1 uncultured Comamonadaceae bacterium
GAACACCGCATCGGCCCCCTGCCCGCCCGACAGGACATCAGCGCCTTCGCCGCCGAACAGCTTGTCCTGGCCGGTATCGCCATAAAGCGTGTCATTGCCACGCCCGCCCGACAGAGTGTCGAGGCCCGCCAGACCCGAAACCCGGTCTGCGCCGTCAGTGCCGGTGAACAGGTCATTCCCGTCGCTTTGCGGCGGCGAATTGGGGCCGGCGGTGTAAACGATGTTCACCCCGCCCGTGCCGTCATTGGTGATGACGAAACTGTTTTCGAACGTGCCGCCCGCCAGCTTGATCTTGAAGGCGGCCTGGCTACCCGACAGGCCATCCGGATCGATCGACAGTTCGCCGGAGGAATAGCTGACCACCGTTGCCGTGGTGGCGGAAAAGCCGGTGATGTTGATGGTATCTTCGCGCCCGCTGGTGGACAGGACAATGGTATCCTCGGTCGCTTCCGTCCGGGTCAGGCGATAGATATCGGCCCCGGCGCCCCCTTCCAGCACATCGTAGCCGGCGTTGCCGTAGATCACGTCATTGCCGTCGCCGCCGAAGATCGTGTCGTTCCCGGCATCGCCATACAGCAGATCGGCATCGGCATCGCCATAGATCGCATCATTGCCGGCGCCGCCGGTCAGCGTATCGTTGCCCGCATTGCCGGACATGAGATCGTCGCCGCCATCGCCATAGAGCAGATCGGCGCCATCGCCGCCATCCAGCGTGTCGTTGCCATCGCCGCCATACAGGAAATCGGCATCGCCGCCGCCCGACAGATTGTCCAGCCCCAGGCCGCCGAACAGGGTATCGTTGCCCGCTTCGCCTTGCAGCTGATCGTTGCCGCCGTCGCCATAGGCGAGATCGTTTTCGGTCCCGCCGAAAATCTGGTCGGCGCCGTCGCCGCCGGTCAACCGGTCGCCCCCGGCATTGCCGGACAGGATATCGTCGCCCGCCAGGCCCAGAACCGTATCGTCGCCCGCCAGCGCATCGATATTGTCGCCGCCGGCGGTGCCGGTCAGGCTGTCATTGCCCGCTGTGGCGGAGACTGCGGTGGACCCCGTGTACCGGATCGACACGCCGCCCGCGCCGTCGCTGCTGATCGAAAAGGCATCCTGGAACAGGCCGGGCAGATTGATGGTGATCGCGGCCAGCCCGCCCGCGCCATCGGGATCGACCGTCAGCACCCCGCCGGAGAAGCGGGCCGATCCCCCGGTGCCATAGGCGAAGCCGGTGATGTTGATCGTATCTTCATTGGCGGTGCCACCGAACTGGATGGTATCGCCGGCCAGTTCGGTCGAGGTGCCGCGATAAACATCGGCCCCGGCCCCGCCGATCAGGCTGTCGGCCCCCGCACCGCCATAAAGCGTATCGCCGCCGGCATCGCCGGACATCGTATCGTTGCCGTCATTGCCATACAGGATATCGGCCCCCGCCCCGGCGGAGATCACATCATTCCCTTCATAGCCTTTGAGGAAATCGTTGGCCCCGCCGCCAACCAGCGTATCGGCCACGGTCGATCCGATGGTGACATAGCCGTCGATCGCCGCATTGCGCGTGCCGTACAGCGCGCGCGCGCCGGCGATATCGTCGGGCCGCAGCCCCTGAACCGCGCCATCGTAACCGGGGTTCATCAGCGCGATTGCCGTGCCGGAGGCAATGGTATCGAGGCCGATGGCCCGGCCGATCTGTTCCATCGCCATCGCGATGAAGCTGGGGGTCGTCGCCGTCGGGCTCAACGCCGCCTGCCACGCATTATCCTGATCGAACGCAAGATAGGCATCGACCGCCGACCCGCCGCCATCGTCCGACACGCCGTGATCCAGCAGCGCGCCGCCTGCACCATCGATCACATTGCCGCCGACCCGGATCACCGGGGTGCCCGTCGCCGGGACCAGATTGAAATCGATATCGGCAATCAGCGACCAAGCCTCGAAGGCGCGCTGCATATCCTGGCTATAGGTGGTCTGGACGAACCCCGACCCGTTGGGAAAATCGCTGTCTACATCGGCGAACGCCCAGTCAACCGTTCCCCCGGACGTGCCACGGGTTGGATCCGCCCCCCATTTATAAGCCGGGTTCGCGTAAACAGGCATCGCCGCACTCCTTCCCAACACAAGCAGATCGCAGGGCGCCCAAAATCAGTAATACTGGCGAACTACAGCCGGAAAATACAGAAAATCCGCCAAAAACCGATCCGAGACACTTTCACCAGCGCACCGCTTGTATGACAAACGGTTTCGATCTCTGCATATTTGCCAAATCAACCCCATCAGACTAGTCATTTATTCCACAGTTTCAATGAAAAAGACCCCGCCCTTCTCCTGCCGCCTCAGGCCGCAAGCGTGATTGACGCGCCCGAAGGCTGCACATAGGCTGAAAGCATGACCGCCGCAGCCCCCGTCATGTCGCCCCTGTTGCCGCCCATTTTCGCGCGGATCGATGGGCTGCGGGATGCGGTGGTGGACCTGACCCGCGCGCTGGTCCGGATTCCCACCATCAACCCGCCCGGCGATGCCTATCGCCCCTGTGCGGAGCTGATCGGTGACTGGCTGAAGCCGCTGGGGTTCGAGGTCCAGTATCTGCGGGCGGAAGGGGCGCTGGGCGACAGCGACCGGTATCCGCGCACCAATGTTATTGCCCGCCGCATGGGATCGCGGCCGGGGCCGTGCGTGCATTTCAACGGCCATATCGATGTGGTGGAGGCCGGTCAGGACTGGACGGTCGATCCCTGGGACGGGCTGGTGCGCGACGGGCGCATCTATGGCCGGGGCACCTGCGACATGAAGGGCGGGATTGCCGCCGCCATGATCGCGCTGGCAGCGCTGGTGCAATCGGGGATCGATCTGCCGGGGGCGCTGGAACTGTCGGGCACGGTGGACGAGGAATCGGGCGGCCATGCCGGGGTCGCCTGGCTGGCGCAGCGTGGCTATTTCTCCAAACCGCGGGTCGATCACGTCATCATCCCGGAACCGCTGAACCCGGATCGCGTCTGCCTTGGCCATCGCGGCGTCTGGTGGGCGGAGCTGGAGACGCGCGGGCGCATTGCCCATGGCTCCATGCCGTTCCTTGGCATTTCCGCCATCCGGCACATGGGCCGGGCGCTGGAGCGGATCGAAACCCGCCTTTATCCCAAGCTGGAATGCCGCAGCACCAGTATGCCGGTGGTGCCGGAGGGGGCGCGGGCCTCCACCCTCAATTTCAACTCTGTCCATGGCGGCCAGCCGGAAGGGTTCGACGGCCTGCCCAGCCCCTGCGTCGCCGATAGCTGCCGACTGGTGATCGACCGCCGGTTTCTGGTAGAGGAACGGGCAGAGGATGTGCGGGCGGAAATTGTGGAGCTGCTGGAAGATTTGAAGCGCGACGTGCCGGATTTCGACTATCGCCTGACCGATCTGATGACCGTCCATCCGACGCTGACCCCCGCCGATGCGCCGGTGGTGCAGGCGCTGGACCGCAGCATCGAACAGGTGCTGGGGCGGCGCGCGCAGCATATCTGTTCACCCGGCACCTATGATCAAAAGCATGTGGCGCGGCTGGGCCAGTTGCAGGATTGCGTCGCCTATGGCCCCGGTATTCTGGAACTGGCGCACCAGCCCGACGAATATGTGGTGATCGACGATCTGGTCGCCTCGGCCAAGGTGATGGCCGCCGCCACCCTGCGCCTGCTGGGGGTGGTGTAGGCCGTGACATCCGCCCAACATTCCGCCAGGCCGGGACCGCGCAACCTGATCACCGATGTGCCGGGCATCCGCGTCGGCAATGCGGCCGACCCCGTGCTGCGCAGCGGCGTCACCGTCATTCTGCCTGACCGGCCGGCCACCGCATCGGGCGATATCCGCGGCGGCGGGCCGGGCACGCGCGATACCGACCTGCTGGACCCGGCCAATCTGGTCGAACAGGTGCACGGGCTGTGCCTGTCGGGCGGCTCCGCCTTCGGGCTGGGGGCGGCGGACGGCGTCATGGCCTGGCTGGCCGAACAGGGGCGCGGCTTTGCCGTCGGTCCGGCGCTGGTGCCGATCGTACCCAGTGCGATCCTGTTCGACCTCAACAATGGTGGCGACAAGGGCTGGGGCCGCTTCCCGCCCTATCGGGAGCTTGCCTATCAAGCCTGCCAGACGGCGGGGGTGGATTTTCCGCTGGGCAATGTCGGCGCGGGCTATGGGGCCAAGGCTGGGGCGCTGAAAGGCGGCCTGGGCAGCGCCTCGCTGTTTCTGCCAGAGGGGGATGCCGGAACCATGGTCGGGGCGCTGGTGGCGGCGAACCCGGTTGGCGCGGTCACCCTGCCGGATCTGGATGTGTTCTGGGCCTGGCCGTTTGAGATTGATGGCGAATTCGGTGGCCACCGCCCGCCGCCGGACTATATCCCGCCACCGCCCGACAGTCTGGCCGGCACCGCGCTGCCGCAGCTGCGCGGCAACACCACCCTGGCGGTGGTGGCAACCGATGCCGCGCTGACCAAGGCTGAAGCCCGCCGCTTGGCGATCATGGCGCAGGACGGGCTGGCCCAGGCGATCCGCCCGGTCCATACCCCGTTCGACGGCGACAGCGTGTTCGTCCTGGCGACCGGCGAGGCCGACCCAAAAGGGGTGGGGCCGGAGCGGCTGCTGCGCCTGGGCATGGCGGCGGCGGGCTGCGTTGCCCGCGCAGTGGCGCGCGGCGTCTATGAAGCGGAAAGCCTGGGGCCATTCCCGGCCTTTCGCAGCCGCAAAAAATCGGTATAAGCTGGCGCTGGGAAAAAGACCGGCATCAAGCCGGACCAGAGGCAGGGAGGACAATAATGAACCAAGGCACCCGCATTCTTCTGGCCGCGCTGGCGGTCGCCAGCACTGGTCTTGCCGCACCGCACACGGGATGGGCGCAGACCCCGGCGAAAACCAGCCTGACCCTGGTCTCCCCCATCGAGCCGCCGCACCTGGACCCGACCGGCGCCGCCGCTGCCGCCATCCGCGAAGTCACCTGGCAGAACCTGTTCGAAGGGCTGACCCGGCTGGACCGGACCGGCGCGGTGCAGCCGGGCCTGGCGGAAAGCTGGACCGTATCCGGCGACGGCCTGACCTATACCTTCCGGCTGCGCGCCGGGGTGACGTTCCATGACGGGGCGCCCTTCACCTCTGCCGATGTCAAATTCTCGCTCGACCGCGCCCGCGCGCCGGACAGCACCAATGCGCAAAAGCAATTGTTCGAGCCGATCGAGAGCGTCGAGACGCCCGATCCGCTGACCGCATTGGTGAAGCTGAAGCGCCCGACCGGCCTGTTCCTCTACAACATGGCCTGGGGCGATGCGGTGATCTTCTCTGCCGCTTCGGCTGCCGAGGCCAAGACCAAGCCGATCGGCACCGGGCCGTTCAAGTTCGCCTCCTGGACGCGCGGCGACCGGATCGAGCTGGAAAAGAGCCCCAATTTCCGCGCCGCCGGGTCGATTGCGCTGGATAAGGTGACGTTCCGCTTCATCTCCGACCCGCAGGCCCAGGTGGCCGCGCTGAAATCGGGGGAGGCCGATGCGATCCCCAATATGGGCGCGCCGGAACTGTTCGAGGATCTGAAGAGAGACAGCCGGTTCAAGGCCGTGGCGGGGAACACCGAGGGCGAGGTGATTGCCGCGATCAACAACGCGCGCAAGCCGTTCGACGATATCCGCGTCCGTCGCGCCCTGGCCCATGCGGTTGACCGCAAGGCGCTGATCGACGGGGCCTATGCCGGGCTGGGCCAGCCGATCGGCAGCCATTTTTCCCCTAGCCAGCCGGGCTATGTCGATCTGACCGGGGTCTATCCCTATGACCCGGCCAAGGCGCGCGCGCTGCTGAAGGAAGCCGGGCAGAGCAATCTGAAGATCACGCTGCAGATGCCGCCCATGTCCTATGCCAAGCGGTCGGCGGAAATTCTGCAGGCGATGTTCCAGGATGTCGGCGTGACGCTGACCCTGGCACCCATCGAATTTCCCGGCAAATGGCTGGAACAGGTGTTCCGGCAGACCGATTACGACATGACCGTGATCGCCCATACCGAGCCGCTGGATATCGATATCTACGCCCGCGACACCTATTACTTCAATTACCGGAGCGAGCCGTTCCGGGCAATCATCGCCGCGCTGCGCAGCGAAACCGACCCGGCCAAGCGCCTGGCCCTGCTGGGCGACGCCCAGCGCAAGCTGGCGGAGGATTGCGTCAACCTGTTCCTGTTCCAGCTGCCCAAGCTGGGCGTGTGGAACGCCCGGGTGCAGGGCCTGTGGGAAAACAGCCCGATTCCGCAAATGGTGGTGACCGAGGCAAAATGGCAGTAAGGGCGAGGGTGATGGCAAAGGCTGGGACACCCCGCTGTCCGTCTTGATGACCGGGCCGGCATGATCGCCTTCATCCTGCGGCGGCTGCTGTCGCTGGGACTGACCCTGGCGGGCGCAGCGCTGGCAGTGTTTCTGCTGCTGGAGGTGGTGCCGGGCGATCCGGCATCGATCCTGCTGGGGGTGGAGGCGCGGCCCGATACGCTGGCGGCCCTGCGCGCCGAACTGGGTCTCGACCGTCCCGCCTGGCTGCGCTTCCTCAGCTGGATCGGCGGGATGGGACAGGGCGATTTCGGCATCTCCTACACCTATCGGGTGCCGGTGGCGGAATTGCTGGTGGAGCGTCTGGCCATCACCCTGCCGCTGGCCGGGCTGGCGATAGCCATTTCCACCGCACTGGCCCTGCCGCTGGGCGTGGCTGCCGCTGCCCGGCACAATCGTGCGGCTGATTGGACGATCCAGGTCTTTAGCCAGATCGGCGTCGCCCTGCCCAATTTCTGGCTGGGGCTGCTGTTGATTCTGGGCCTCGCGCTGGAGCTTGGTTGGTTCCCGGCAGGCAGTTTTCCCGGCTGGTCGGGTGGCATCTGGCCCGCACTGCACGCCCTTCTGCTACCCGCGCTGGCGCTGGCCCTGCCCCAGGCGGCGATTCTGACCCGGATCACCCGCGCCGCCGTGCTGGAAACCCTGGGGGAAGATTATATCCGCACCGCCCGCGCCAAGGGCCTGTCCCAGTGGGCGGCGCTGTGGCGGCACGGTGTGCGCAACGCGCTGATCCCGGTGCTGACCATTCTGGGCCTGCAATTCAGCTTTCTGGTCGCAGGGGCGATTCTGGTCGAAAACGTGTTCAGCCTGCCGGGCCTGGGCCGTCTGCTGTTCCAGGCAATGAGCCAGCGCGACCTGATCGTCGTCAAGACCGGTGCGCTGGCCATGGCGGCGCTGGTGATGCTGGTGAATTTTTTGGTCGATCTCGCCTATGGCCTGATCGACCCGCGCCTGCGCGATGATGGCGGCATCCCCCCCATTGGTGGATCGAAAACCGGGGGACAGTCATGACGCCGCGCCGCACGCCGATCCTGTGGCTGGGTGCCGTTTTGACCGGCGGGATCGCCGCCATTGCCCTGCTGTCGCTTCTGTGGACGCCGGAACCCCTGAACCGCCTGCGCATCCCGCTGCGGCTGCGTGCGCCGCTCGATCCGGCTGCCCCGCTGGGCACCGATCATCTGGGCCGCGATCTTCTGTCGCAGCTGATGGCGGGGGCCTGGACCTCGCTCAGCCTTGCCCTCGTCGCCGTCGCGCTGGGCATGGCGGCGGGGGTAGCGCTGGGGCTGGCGGCGGCGCTGAAACGCGGCTGGCTGGACGAGGCCGCGATGCGCATCATGGATGTCGCCTTCGCTTTTCCCGCCGTTTTGACCGCCATCATGATCGCAACCCTGCTAGGCCCCGGCGCGCCGACCGCTGTGCTGGCGATTGCCGCCTTCAATATCCCGGTCTTTGCCCGCGTCGCCCGGGCCGCCGCCCTGCAGGTGGTCAACCGGGATTTCATCCTGGCTGCGCGGGTGGCCGGGGCCGGGCCGCTGCATCTGGCGCGCCGCCATGTGCTGCCGAACATTGCCGGGGTGCTGATCGTGCAGGCGACGATCCAGGTGGCCCTGGCGATTCTGGCCGAAGCGGGCCTGAGCTTCCTTGGCATCGGCATCGCCCCACCCACCCCCAGCTGGGGCCGGATGCTGGCCGATTCGCAAACCTATCTGGGGCAGGCGCCGTGGCTGGCCATCCTGCCGGGTGGGGCGATTGCCCTGACGGTCCTTGGCTTCAACCTGCTGGGCGACGGTCTGCGCGACCGGCTGGATCCCCGCCATCGCTAAACCCTATATTTCCGGTAAATTTTCAACAATATCCGGTTAGTCTCCAGCTAGTGTTTTCTTAACGAACTCGCGTGATACTGAAACCCAGAAAGGATTTTTCACTGGAGGCGCTGATGTCCGACTATCCGTTTCTGGTTCGTGTGCCCGATTACACGGCAGATGAAACCACTCTGGGCGAGTGGTTAGAGAAAAAGAATGCAGATTACCTTGCACAAAAGGCTGTAGGCCGCGCTAGTATTACTTATGAATTTCATTTCGCGTCGAAGAATATTGCTGACGAGTTTGCCCGTAACTTTGTTGCCTGACAGCGGGATGGGCGGTTCGGCCGGGCCGCTCTATTTTCCGTGGCTGGCCCTATCCCTGCATGGTAGGTCTATTCGCGGTCACTGTGCAGAAGGGGTTGGGGCATGAAGCTGGTACGGTATGGGGCCGCCGGGCAGGAGAAGCCGGGCCTGGTGGATGCGACGGGCGTTCTACGCGATCTCAGCGCGCATCTGACCGATATCACCCCCGCCACCCTGGGCGATCTGGACCGCCTGCGCCGTCTTGATCCGGCAGCCCTGCCCGCCGTCGGCGGCAGCCCGCGCATTGGACCGTGCGTCGGCAGCGTCGGCAAGCTGATCGGCGTCGGCCTCAACTATGCCGACCATGCCGCAGAAGCCGGGTTGCAGGTGCCGCCGGAACCGGTGCTGTTCATGAAGGCCGTAACCGCGATCAGCGGCCCGAACGACGATGTGATCCTGCCGCGCGGCTCGAAAAAGACCGACTGGGAGGTAGAACTGGGCGTGGTGATCGGCCGCCGCGCCAGCTATGTCTCCGAGGCGGAGGCGATGGACCATGTGGCCGGTTATTGCGTGGTCAACGACCTGTCGGAACGTGAATATCAGATCGAACGGGCCGGGCAATGGGTGAAGGGCAAAAGCGCCGACACCTTCGCCCCGATTGGCCCGTGGATGGTGACGCGGGACGAGGTGCCGGACCCGCAGGCGTTGAAACTGTGGCTAGAGGTTGACGGCCATCGGTTCCAGAACGGCACCACCGCAACCATGGTCTATCCGGTGCGGCATCTGGTCCATTATATCAGCCAGTTCATGACCCTGATGCCCGGCGATATCATCGCCACCGGCACGCCGCCCGGCGTTGGCATGGGACAGAAGCCGCCCGTGTTCCTGAAGGCGGGCAATATCGTCCGCCTGGGCATCGAAGGGCTGGGCGAACAGCAGCAGCGGATCACGGCACCCTGGGGCTGAGGCGCCGGGGCTGTTGAACCGGGCTGGCGATGCCCCCCATCCTTCACATCCGCCGCGCCACCCCGGCCGATGCGCCGCGCTGCGCCGATATTTTCCTGGCCGGCCGGAAAGCCGCCTTCCCCTGGGCCGCCGACCGGTTCCAGCATGCGGATTACGCCAAATCGGTGCAGGATGAAACGGTCTGGGTGATCGAGCGAGGCGGACTGGTCTGCGGCTTCGCCTCCCTCTACGAGCCGGAAGCCTTCCTGCACAATCTGTTCGTGGATCCCGCCTGTCACCGGCAGGGGCTGGGCCGCGCCCTGCTGGACCATCTGTGCCGGCGCGCATCCGGGCCGATCACCCTGAAATGCGTTGCCGCCAATCAGCCGGCGCTGGCGTTCTATCGCGCCCATGGCTGGACCGAAATCGGCACCGGCACCAGCGACATGGGCGAATATCTGGTGCTCAGATCGCCGGCATCAGCACGGCCCTAGGCGCGCCGCCCATCCCAATAGCCCCAACGGATAGCCCCCGGTTCGGAAGCGGGCTGAGGGTTGCCCCCGGCCCAGCCGCGCAAAATGAACCCGCGGGACAAGAGGTGACGGAGCCGCCCGCCGGTCAGCCGGTCGGCCAGACGGGTCTTGCGTCCCGGCTCCAGGCCCAGATGCAACCCCGTATCCACCGCCAACCCGGCGTCGCGCAGCAGGGCCACCGCCCGGTCCTGGCTGAAGAAGCGCAGATGGGTGCGGTCAAGCAGCCCTTCCTCCACATAATCCCAGCGGCCATGGCGCAGCAACGGCCAGGCGACGGAGAAATGGCCGACATTGGGCAGGGAGACGATCATCGCTCCACCAGCCGCTCCACCCGTTCCCGCAGGCCGCAGCAGCGCCGCCAGCCGCCGGGCCATGGACCAGGGATCGACCAGATGTTCCAGCACGTCCAGCGCCAGCACCAGATCGAAGCTGCCGGGCGCAAGGCCCAACGCCGCGAAATCCAGGGTTTCGGCATTGCCTTCGATCAGCCGGTCCACCCGGCCGCGCGCCTGATCGGCTGCCGGGCCATGGGCTTCCAGCCCCACCGTTTCCGTTGCCCCCCGCGCCTGCTTCAGCCAGGCGAGCGTCGCGCCGCCGGCGCAGCCAAGTTCGAACACCCGC
>CAYRWZ010000026.1:10524-11518 GCA_964428065.1 uncultured Comamonadaceae bacterium
TACACTCTTTCCCTACACGACGCTCTTCCGAGGCAGCAGGGCGTCGATATCATCCCGGATCTGCGTGTAATAGCCGCTCATCTCGACTCACCTGTTCCCACCCTCAAAATCGCCGCCAGACGCGGCGCAATCCGGCTGACATCGTAACGCCGCTCCACCAGATCGCGCCCGCTGCGCCCCAGGCGCGCCGCCCGGTCCGGGTCAGATGCCAGAAGGGATAAGGCCTCAGCCGCTTCCGCCCCCGTCCGGGCGGCAAAGCCGATCTCCGCCTCTCCCAGCAGATCGGCATTCATGCCGATGGGGGAGACCACGACCGGGCGCGCCGCCGCCATATATTGCAGCATCTTCAGCGCGCATTTGCCACGTTCCCAATCGCGGTCCGGCAGCGGCATCAAGCCGCCCGACAGGCTGGACAGGAAGCCGGTTTCCACTGCCGGCGACCAGGGCACATGCACCACGCGCGGCCCCAGCCAGGATAGATCCGGCCGGCCGTCGCTGCACACGGCGATCTCGATCTCCGGCCGGTCTTGGGCCAGGCGGCGCAACGCATCGCCCCAGTCGCGCAGATACCGCAAATTGCCCTCGGTCCCGATCCAGCCGATGCGGAACCGGCCATCGGGCAGCGGCGTCGCGGGGACCGCCCCGGCATCGACCGCCGTCGGCAGCACCGTCACCGGGCGGCCGTAATCGGCATAGACCTGGGCCAGCCAGCGATTGCCGCAGATCACGTGATCGCACAGTTGGGCGATCCGCCGCATGGTCCGCCCGCCCCGATACAGGTGGACCGCATCATCGACATCCAGAAACCGGGGCGTGCCGGTAAACCCTTCCAGCGTGACCAGCGTGGACATCATTTCCCGTTGCAGCAAAACGCAATCGGCGCGGCGGCTGGCCAGTACCGGCGCCACCCGCTCGGCCAGGCTGGCCGCTGCCCATAGGGGCCGCAGCCAGCGCCGGGCAGGCGGATAGCCGCCGCTGCGCGGATAGGATTCGC
>CAYRWZ010000026.1:11617-30184 GCA_964428065.1 uncultured Comamonadaceae bacterium
GGGGCGGCCCGAAGCGGGTGTGGATGATGGCGGATGGTGGTGCAGCGGGTCGCTCATGATTGCCGATTGCTATAGCGCGAAGTGGCCGGGGGCACCATGGCCTTGACACCATAGCCTTGACAGGGCCGTACCGCTGTTGCCCCATGCCGATATCATGTCCAACAGTCCGATACCGAAGGCTAAGATCACAGCCAACCACATGATGGTCGGCCTTTTTCTGGTTGGGCTGGCCCTACCTGCCGCAATCGCCCTGCCCGGTCCCTTGTTCCGGCAGAATGTGAGTGTGGAAAACCGCTTCGCTGCCCGCTGGCCTGATCTGTCGGCGCTGCTGGCCGGGCGCGCCGGTCGGCAGGCGGTGGAAACCGCACTGAACGACCGGATCGGCGGGCGCGCGGCGCTGGTGGGGCTGCGTGGGGCGATCGGCTATGATCTGTTTGGTGGCAGCCCGTCGCGGCGGGTGGTGACGGGGCGCGGCGGCTGGCTGTTCCTGACTGATCGGGGCAGTATCGAGGATCATCGGCGCCGGCTGGTGCTGCCGGATGCGCTGCTGACCGCCATCGCCGGACGGCTGACCCAGCGGCAGGCCGATCTGGCCGCCCAGGGCATCCGCTACGGCATGGTGATCACGCCCGACAAGCACAGCATCTATCCCGACTATCTGCCCGATCATCTGGCCCCCGGGGCCGGCCGGACACGGCTGGATCAGGTGATCCAGACGGTCGCGGCGCGCGGCCTGCTGCTGGATCTGCGCCCGGCCCTGACCAGCGCGCGCGAGCGGGAGGGGGACGGCCTGTATTTCCGGCTGGATACCCACTGGACCGCGCTGGGCGCCTGGTATGGGGCGAATGCCGTGCTGGACTGGCTGGGCCGTCCAGCCCTCCCCCGCCCGCCGCTGCCCCGCGAACACCGCAGCCGGACCGACCTGCCGCCGATGATCGGCCGCACCATTGCAGAGGAAAACTATCCGATCGCCTGGACCGGCCCTTGCGGCGCGCAGGCACAATCGTTCCACGCCGATGGCCGCTTGGCGCAAGAGGGCGACGATGCCGCCGCGCCGCCCCCGATCACCATCACCACCTGCCCCGGCCAGGACGGCACGCTGCTGCTGTTCCGCGACAGCTTTTCCAACGCCCTGCTGCCCTATTTCGCCGAACGGTTTGGCCGGGTCATCGCCGTCCGCGCCTATCCCACTGACCGCCAGATCGCCGACTTCGTTGCCCAACACCGCCCAACCCACGTGCTGGAACAACGGGTGGAACGCAATCTGGACATCCAGTGGGGGCAGTAGCCGCCTAGCCGGCCAGGCGTTTGACGAAATCGGTGAAGGCGCGGACTGCTGGCGCAGTATAGCGGCTGCGGGGATAGAGAACGGTTAGGGGCAACCCAAAACTGGCGTAATCCGATAGGATCGGCACCAGTGTGCCGTCGGCAATCGGGCGGTCCAGCACATACCAGGGGGCCTGGATGATGCCCACCCCGGCCTGGGCCAGCGTCAACAGAACCGGGGCAGAATCCGCGCTGGGGGCGTTGATGGGAACGATCCGGATCACCTGCCCGGCTTGTTCGAACTGCCAAACACGCGACTGGCCGGTTTCCGCCATCGTGTAGCCGAGACAGCGGTGTTGCGCCAAATCGTCCGGATGGCGGGGCGGGCCATGGGCCGCCAGATAGGATGGCGCCGCCGCCGTGAGAAACCGGTGCGGCGCCAGACGATGCTCCACCAGGCGCGAATCCGGCGCGGCCCCCAGCCGCACGGTCAGATCGAAGCGCTCCTCCACCAGATCGACATGGCGGTCGGTCAAGATCAGTTGCAGATCGACGCCGGGATGGCGGGCGCACCAATCGGGCAGGGCCGGGGCGATGACAAAGGCCCCGAAACTGACCGAAACCGCAAGCCTGAGACGCCCGCGGATTTCCGCCGCCGCACCTTGCGTGGCGGCGCGCGCCTCCTCCATCGCCCGGACCAGGCCCTGACACTGGCGGTAAAACGCCTCCCCCGCCGAGGTCAGCGTCACCGCGCGCGGCGACCGGTTGAACAGCCGTACGCCGAGATCCTGTTCCAGCCGGGCCGCCGCCTTGCTAACCGCCGACGGCGTCAACCCCAGCAGGCGGGCCGCACCGGTGAAGCTCCGCGCCTCAGCCGTGTGGATGAACATGGCGATGCCGGAAAAGGGATCGGTAGCCTGGCTCATTGTGAATTTCAGTCATAATGATTGATCCAGGCACCCTATCACACAGCGCGATAGTCTTCGTTAAATTCAATGACAGCGCGCAAATCCCCAAAGGTTTGCAGCAACAACATCCCGCACACGCCCCATCCCCTGCCGAATCGATCCCCATGCCAACACACCTTTTCTGGCTGACCATCTGTCTGATGCTGGCCGCATTGCTGGCCCCAATGCAGCTCTATCTGGTGCTGCCTGCCCTGGATGTGTTGGCCGAACGCTTCAGCGTATCGCAGCTTCAAGCTGGGTCAGCCGGATCGGTGTTTGGCTTCGGCTATGCCATTGGCATGGTGCTGGTTGCGCCCTGGTCCGACCGGTTCGGCCGGTTCCGTTTTCTGGGCCTGGGGCTGGTGTTGCTGGCCATGGTGAGCACCGCCCTGGGGCTGATTGACCTTGCCCCGGCTTCTGTCCCGGCGCCTGGCCCAATGCCTGCCCCGATGCCGCCCCCTCTGCCGAACCCGGCCATATGGCCCTGGTTTCTGGCTGGCCGGTTTTGCCAAGGTCTGACGGCGGCGATGATTCCCACCACCGCGCTGGCGTTGGTGGCAGAAACGCTTCAGCCCAAACAGCGCGCCTTCGGCGTCTCGCTGGTTACCTTTGCCCTGCTGCAATCCGCCACAGTTGGCCAATTTGCCGGGCTGCTGGTTGGTCCGCTGGGCTTGCGGGTGCTGATGCCTGCCTATGCGCTAATCTGTCTGGTATTGCTGGCAGGCCTGTGGCTGGTTCGCCCCTCTCAGATCCGCCCATCCCAAAACCAGCGCGCGACCCAGGATAGCGCCCCCAGCGTCCCACCTGCCCTCGTTGCCAGCCTGCCGCTCAGGACATTCCTGCCCGCCTGGATTGCCGCTGCGACAATTCTGTTCGGCTTCATTGCCGTCATTGTCGCCATTGGACAGGCCCCAACCATCCGCCCGACGCAGGTTCAGATGCTGCGCTGGATTGCAGTGCCCGCGCTGGCAACCTGCTTTCTGGCCGCGCCGATCAGCAACCGCTTCGGCGGCCTTGCCACTGCCCGGCTGGGCTTTGTCCTATCGGCAGGCGGATCGGCCCTTGCCGCCATCGCCATGGCGGACGCCTTGCTGTGGTCGCCGCTGCTGGCGTTTGGCTATGCCCTGGTTGCGGGCGGCATTGGCCTGGCAGTACCCGGCGTGGTCGGCGGCCTGTCAGCCCGCGCCACCGCGGCCAATCGCGGGCGGGTGCTGGCGCTTTATGGCTTCAGCCTGTTTCTGGGCGCAAGTGCAGCCCCGCCCTTTGCCCAAAGCGCGGCCCAGACCTTCGGCCTGCCGATCACCCTGGCCATACCTGCCCTGGCATCGCTGCTGGCCTGCCTGCTGCTGACCCCCTGGGCCAAGCTCATCCCCCACCGTGTAACAGGAGTACACACATGACCACCGTAACCCATAAGACCGCCCTGACCAAACCGGCAACCGGCCTGCAAAAAGTGGCCCTCATCACCGCCGCCCCAGGGGCAGAGGAGAAACTGGCCGCCGCCCTGATTGCCTTGCAACAGGAAACGCTGAAGGAACCGGGCTGCATTACATTCCACTTCTATCGCTCGCTCACCAGCCCCGGTGCCTATCTGCTGGCGGAAGAATTCACCTCGGCCGAGGCTTTGCGCCTACACATGACCCTGCCCCACACCCAATCCTTCTTCGGCCTGGGCCTGGTGGCGAACGTATCCGTGGTCGACGTATAACGCCGCCCGCTATCAGCCAAACACGACCACCGAGGCCGCCCTGCGCTGCCTCGGTGGTTTTCTTATTGGGGGGCCGGTGCTGATCCGATCAGCTCAGACGTCAGGATTTGGGCTTCTGACCACTATCAAAGACAACAATCCACACTTTTTCATGCACCATAAGCTTACTGGTCATCCGCGCATTCCCAACCTTAAATTCATAGGGAATAAAGATATTTTCGGAAATTTCCGTCAATATATTCATCTTCGCCTTTTCTGACATTTTTGGCGCGATCTGATCCATAATCAGTTTAATTCGGGTGAAATGCAGCAGGAGAAGCAAGTTATCGTCTGAAATGAATGCGGAATAATCAATTTTTCTCAGATCTTTTTCCAACCCGTGAACTGCAATAATTGCCCTGGCCGTTTCATCGACAACCATAAACGAGCCTTCCCCCGCCCGATTCCAGTGCCCAGTAATGCCGCTGTCTTTCATCAACTGGATGATTGGTTGCCGTCCAACCCCCAGGCCACCCCGATTTTCGGCCGCGCTTGCAGATATAGAAAAAATGGGGGAAATCAACAAAGATACAAAATCAAAAAGAACAAAAACCACCGTGAATACTATACGCTTCATTGCTTTTCCCCATAACAACAATCGGAATTCAAGAAATAACGTAATACATTTCTTGTTTCATTATGTTTTTTTGTAAAGAAGACCGGTGGGTTTACGGCGCGTTGTGCAAAGGGACAGGCGGGCTTTGGCGCGCTACAGCAATTTCCCCGGAAAACAAAAAACCCTGCGCGCTGGCAGGGTTTAGGGGAAGTGGTGCCCAGGGCCGGAATCGAACCAGCGACACTGCGATTTTCAATCGCATGCTCTACCAACTGAGCTACCTGGGCGCCGTTGGTGTGGGAGGCTTATAGCCAACCGGCGCGGGGATTGTCCAGCGCCTTTGCAAAAAAAGTTTCGTGCCAGAACCGGGGTGAGAAACAGAGTGAGAGGCGGGGTGAGAGGCGGGGATGGGCGTCGCCTAGTCCCGATCCGTGCCGGGCCGCGATAGGGCCTCTGCCCGTGGGGCGAGGGAGTCGGGGTCTTCGTCATCCTCTGCCACGGTTTCGGCGGGTACGCGATAGGCTTCGCCCAGCCAGCGGTTCAGGTCCACGTCGCGGCAGCGGGGGGAACAGAAGGGGCGATGGGCCGCCACCACCGGCTTGCCGCAGATCGGGCAGGCGGCGCCCTTGCGCTTGGGGGAGGTTTCGATCGGGGATGCCATGCCGTTGGTCCTTATGCCGTTACAAAACCCGGTTGGCGCCCGCCGGGCCAATGCCGGGCACGATGTCCCATGCCCAAGAGTTAGCTCCAATATGGTCAGTTCCAGGATAGACCCCACCGCCTGTCGCCGCAGCCGGAACCAGCGGCGCCTGCCAGCGCTGCCGCGCCGCCAGATCGGCCAGCCAGTCGCACGCCGGGGGGCGGTTCAGCCAGGCGTGCAGCGCGGGGCCAACAATCGCATGATAGGGCGCCGCCGCGCGCTGCATGGCCGCCAGCAGCCGGAATCCGGCCCGGTCGGGGGGCAAGCGATCGGCCAGCGGCAGGCGGCCGCGCGGGCGCGAAAGCTCCAGCAGGCCGGTCCGGGTGAAGCCATGCACGGTGGCCCGGTGCGGCAGGCCCCAGGACGCCCCCCAGTCCTTCGCGTGATCCAGCAGGGCCGCGCGGGCGGCCGGGGATTTCAGGCGCGGCAGATCGATCAGAATACAGCCGGTCAAGCCGCGCAGATGGATGTGCCGCAACGCCGTCTCCAGCGCCATGCGGGCGAAGGCGGCCTCCCCCAGCGCCGATCCGCCGCGATCGACATCGATGCACTGGGCCAGCCGCGTTGCCTCGAACCACAGGCGGCCGCCGCCGGGCAGAGATACCATCGGCGCCAGCGCGGCGGCCAGGTCATCCTCAAGGCCCCAGTCATCGAACATCTGGCCTGAGTCATTATGTCGGCATCGGCTTCGGCACAGCCAAGCGCGGCGAACACACGCTGCCGGGGCGTCGACGCAGGTTCCAGCGGGCCGGGCGCGGCGGTGCGCGCGGCGTTCAGCCAGCGGCGCAGCCGGGCGCGCAGGGCGGTTGCTTCGGCCAACAGCCTATCCTCTGCGCCAGATGGGTCGTCGAGGGCTTCGGCGGCCTCGGTCCGGGCCAGCCAGCCCTCCTCCGCTTCGGCCAAAGTGGTCAGGCGTGCTGCCAGTGCCTTGCGCCGGGCCGGATCAGCAATCCGGCGCGACACTTCCACGCCCGCGCCGCTGCCATGTTTCAGGACCAGAAACCGCCCGGCGCATTCGATCCGGGCGGAAACGGCGGCGGGCTTGTCGCCCTCCGCCTGCCGGATCACCGTTACCGGCACCCGCTGGCCCTGATGCAGCGCCGCGCCGCCGCCTTCCGGCCCCAGAAAGGCCAGCGCGGGCGCACCGATATCGACCAGCCAGCCGCCGGGCATTCCGGCAATCGGCTGGCGCACAATGGCGCAGCAGATCGTCCCGGAATCGAGTGATGGCGATGGACCCGATACCGGCGGCGGCAGGATGCAATCGGCGTAATCGATCACATGGCCGCCAGCCAGCCGCACCGCGCGGATCAACCCCGGTCCCTGGCTGATCACAATGCCGGTATCCGGCCGAGGGGTTTCGGGTGTCATCGCCCGGCAGCGGGGTCCAGGCGGAGCAATCCGGCGCCGATCAAAAGCTGCGACAGCTCAAACAGCGGCAGGCCAACAATATTGGAATAGGACCCCTGGATCGACCGGATCAGCATCGCAGCCTGGCCCTGAATGGCATAGCCGCCCGCCTTGCCGTGCCAATCGCCGGACGCGAGATAGAAATCCAGTTCGGCATCCGACAGGCGCTTGAACACAACGGCGCTGTCAACCAGCCGGGTGCGGACGCCGCCATCGGGCAGAATCAGCGCCAATCCGCCCAGCACATGATGCCGCCGCCCGGACAGCAGGGTCAGGCAGCGGCGGGCGGTGGCCGCATCTTCAGCCTTGGGCAGAATACGGCGGCCGACTGCAACCACGGTATCGCAGGCCAGCACCAGGGTGCCCGGATGCCGGGCAGCCACGGTGCGCGCCTTTTCCAATCCCAGACGGGCGGCATAGGGGCCGGGCAATTCCCCCTTGCGCGGGGTTTCGTCCAGGTCGGCCGGATCAACCGCCGCCGGTTCCAGGCCGATCTGCCGCAGCAAATCCAGCCGGCGCGGCGAGGCAGAAGCCAAAACCAGGGGCGCCATCAGGGGGGGAACAGAAAGCGGGGTGGCAGACAAAACGGTCCCGGCAAGCGGTGCGGACGGGTCTGCCATGGCGTACCGGCTATTTGAAGCGGAAGGTGATGCGCCCCTTGGTCAAATCATAAGGGGTCATTTCGACATTGACACGGTCGCCCGCCAGCACGCGGATGCGGTTTTTCCGCATTTTGCCCGAGGTATGCGCCAGAACTTCATGGTTATTATCGAGCTTGACCCGGAACATGGCGTTCGGCAGCAATTCCGACACCGTCCCGGAAAATTCGATCACGTCTTCTTTCGCCATTTGCACTCCGTCTTTCGTGGCTAAGCCGATTGCGGCAAGCATAAGTGATCCTGCGCACGGTTCAGGTCAAGCCTTTCCTTGTACCGCCAGCTATCTGCAAACAGGTGTTCCATGTCCGAAGCCCCGCTCCATCACCGTCTGTCCGAGCCCGACCGCGCCCTGCTGCGCCAGTTGCGCCAGGCCCAGGCGATCCGCACGCCGCCCCATTTGCGTCGCCGCAGCGTGGGCGAGCGGATTTCCGATGCGGTTGCCGCCAATGTCGGCTCCTGGCCGTTCATCATCGTGCAGTCGGCCCTGCTGCTGGCCTGGATCGCGGCCAATGCCCTAAGCGGGACGGGAGGGATTCTGGGCGGGATCAGCGCCTGGGACCCCTATCCCTTCATCCTGCTCAATCTGGTTCTGTCCTTCCAGGCTGCCTATACCGCCCCGATCATCATGATGGCGCAGAACCGGCAGGCGGCGATTGACCGGCTGCACGCCGAACATGACTACAAGGTCAATATCAAGGCCGAGCTGGAAATCGAATTGCTGCACCAGAAGCTGGATCAACTGCGCGACAAGGAAATTGCCGTGCTGACCAAAACGGTCGACTCGCTCTCCGCCAGCCTGCGGGAAGCGCTGGATATTCTGGAAGCCGACCGGAAAAAATAGCGGGAGGGAAATTGCTGGGGGAACTCGTTAAACGCCGCTGCCGCCCTGGGGCGGAAACGCATCCAGCACCCGCCTGTGAATCCGGTCGCGGACATGGCGATAGGCGGCCAGCCGTTCCTCCCGGCTGCCTTCGGCGACGGTCGGATCCTCGGTCGGCCAATATTGGACATCGACCGCGAGGGTGCGGGTGAATTCCAGCGCCCGGTGATGCGCTTCCGGCGACAGGGAGACGATCAGGTCAAAATTCTCGTCATCCAGGTCTTCCAGCGTCGTCGGGCGATGCTTGCTCAAGTCCAGGCCCAGTTCCGCCATCACGGCCTGCATGAAGCCGTCGGCCATATCGGCTTCCCGCACCCCGGCCGAGGCGACGAAAATCCGGCTGCCGTGGAGATGGCGCAGAAACGCAGCTGCCATGGGCGACCGCACGGCGTTGTACGTGCAGATGAACAGAACGCTGCCGGGCGGTTTTGCCGATCCCCCCGGATTCTGTTCCCCCGGCCCGGTCATGGCTCAGCCCCGGATATGCAGAACGCAAATCAGGGTAAACAGCCGCCGGGCAGTATCGAAATCCATCGACACCCGGTCGGCCAGCCGTTCGCGCAGCAGTTCCGATCCTTCATTGTGCAGGCCGCGCCGCCCCATATCGACCGCTTCGATCTGGGCCAGGGTCGCCGATTTGATCGCCTGGTAATAGGTTTCGCAGACAGTGAAATAATCGCGGATGATGCCGCGCATGCCGATCAGCGGCAGTTGCAGGCGGTCGATTGCCTGATCCGCCTCATCGCGGATATCGAAAATCAGCCGGTTTTCCTCCAGCCCCAGGCGCAGCCGATACGGCCCGCCATCATGGCCGACCAGGGCGAAGCTGTTATCTTCCAGCAGGTCGAACACGGCGACGCTGCGTTCATGCTCCACCGTCGGGTTGCGGCGCACGACCAGCTTTTCGTCCAGATGCAGATCGACGATCCGGTTGCGCGGCTTTTCGGTCGGCTGGTCGCTCATCCCTCCATCACCTTTCCGCGCTTGCCCGCTCTATCCGGTCAGTCGGCCGCGGTGCGCCCGGCATCGGGCAGCCGCAGCGCCACCGACAATCCGTGCGCATCCAGCCCTTCCGCCGCCGCCAGGGTGACGGCCGCCGGGCCGATGGCGCGCAGGGCATCCGGGCTGCACTGCACCAGGGTGGTCCGCTTCATGAAATCCAGCACCCCCAGGCCCGAGGAAAACCGCGCGCTGCGGGTGGTCGGCAGCACATGGTTCGGCCCGGCGACATAATCGCCGATTGCTTCCGGCGTATGGCGGCCCAGGAAAATCGCCCCGGCATTGCGGATGGCGGCGGCCATGGCCTCTGGCGCGTCAACCGCCAGTTCCAGATGTTCCGGCGCGATCCGATCCACCAGCGGCACCGCCGCCGCCAGCGACGGCACCAGAATGATTGCGCCGAACTCTTGCCAGCTTGCCGCGGCAATCTCCGCCCGGGGCAGGCGCTGCAAATGCACATCGGCCGCCCGCACCACGGCATCGGCAAAGGCGGCATCGTCGGTGATCAGGATCGACTGGGCCGAGCGGTCATGCTCTGCCTGGCTCAACAGATCGGCAGCGATCCAGGCCGGATCGTTCTTGCCATCGGCCACCACCAGAATTTCCGACGGCCCGGCCACTGCCTCGATCCCGACTTGGCCAAACACCTGCCGCTTGGCGGCGGCAACATAGGCATTGCCGGGGCCGACGATCTTGTCCACCGGGGCCAGGCTTTCGGTGCCATAGGCCAGCGCCGCCACCGCCTGCGCCCCGCCGATCCGGTAAATCTCGGTCACGCCCGCGCGGCGGGCGGCGGCCAGCACCAGCGGGTTCAGCACGCCATCGGGGCTGGGCACCACCATGACGATGCGTTCCACCCCGGCAACCCGCGCGGGCAGCGCATTCATCAGCACCGAACTGGGATAGGATGCGGTGCCCCCCGGCACATACAGGCCCGCAGCGGCCACCGGCTTCCACACCAGCCCGAGCCCGGTTCCGCTGGCATCGGTATAGCGGATATCCTGCGGCATCTGGGTGCGGTGGAAGGATTCGATCCGCCGGGCGGCCAGATCCAGCGCCGCCAGCTGATCCGCCGGGCACGCGGCCTCCGCCGCTGCGCAGTCTTCGACCGAGACGCGCAGGCCGGCCAGACTGTCCGCCGTCAGCCGGTCGAACCGGCGGGTATAGTCCAGCACCGCCGCATCGCCGCGCGCCCGCACATCGGCGATGATGGCGCGCACGGCGGTATCGACATCCTCCGACGCCTCGCGCTTTTCGTCCAACAGCGCGGCGAAGGCGGTTTCAAACTCTGGCGCGGTCGCATCAAGCCGCTTTGGCACGGGTCACCTCGGCAAATCGGTCAATCCAGCCGGTAATCAGATCGGACTGGGTTTTCAGGGCGGCGCGGTTGACGATCAACCGGCTGGACACATCGGCAATGCGCTCAACCTCCACCAGCCCATTCGCCTTGAGAGTAGCGCCCGTTGAGACCAGATCAACGATCCGTTGACACAACCCCAGATTGGGCGCCAGTTCCAGCGCGCCGTTCAGCTTGATACATTCGGCCTGCACTCCGCGCGCGGCAAAATAGCGCTTGGTGATTTCCGGGTATTTGGTGGCAACCCGCACATGGCTCCACCGCTGGGGCTGATCTTCGGCCAGCAGCGCCGCCGGTTCCGCCACTGCCAGATGGCAATGGCCGATATTGAGGTCAAGCGGCGCATAGAGTTCGGAATAATCGAATTCCATCAGCACATCGCTGCCCGCAACGCCCAGTTCCGCTGCGCCAAAGGCAACGAAGGTGGCGACATCGAAGCTGCGCACGCGGATCAGCTCCAGCCCCGGCAGATTGGTGGCGAAGCGCAGCTTGCGGCTGCTGTCTTTCAGAAACTCCGGCTCCGGCTCGATCCCGACAGCGCGCAGCAGCGGCATCACCTCGTCCAGAATACGCCCTTTCGGCAGGGCCATCAGCAGCGGACGGTCAGCCATCGCGGCCGGGCCGGGAGTGGAGGGGGAGGCGAACGGGGCGCTCATGCGGGCAATGATCCACTAGAAGGTGAATGGGCGGGGATACTCTGGGCGGGCCACGGCTCACCATAATCTGCCAGCCGGATATCCAGGCGATCCACGTCCAGCCGGATGGCGGGGCCGGCAATGCCCCCATCGCCCGAAAATACCAAGCTGACGGTCGCCCCATCGTCGCGCCGGTCGGCGGCCAGCGTCAACAGCATGTGGAACACATCGCGGCGGCGCGGATCGACCCCGCGCTGGCTGACCCGCCGCACCCCGTGGATTTCCACCGCGCTATGCACCCGTTCGGCGATGCCGTGCTGGCGATAGGCTTCCCAGCGGAAGCGATTGGCCACCAGCATGAACTTGCCATCCTCCCGCAGCCAGCCGCAATCGGCGACGCTGACAATCGCATCCTGCAAACAGGCCGCCAGCACTGCCAGATCGTCCAGATCGGTGGCTTTGAGCTTGAGCGGCCCTAATGAGGACCCGGGTGCGGGTTCGGTCATGGCGGGGGCGCGTCCCTATGCCGCCTCGCGCAGGCGTTCGATATCGGCCCCGCAGGCGCTCAATTTTTCTTCCAGCCGCTCATAGCCGCGATCCAGGTGATAGATGCGGTGGACGACGGTTTCGCCGCGCGCCGCCAGCCCCGCCAGCACCATCGAGACCGAGGCGCGCAGGTCCGTCGCCATCACCGGCGCGCCGTGTAGCTGCTTCACCCCGCGCACCAGGGCCGAGGATTGATGGACGGTGATATTCGCCCCCATGCGTGCCAGTTCCGGCACATGCATGAAACGGTTTTCGAAAATGGTTTCGGTCAGCATGGATGCGCCTTCGGCCACGGTCATCAGTGCCATGGTCTGCGCCTGCAGATCGGTCGGGAAGCCGGGGAACGGCTCGGTCATCACATCGACGCCAATCAGCGGGCGGGAGACGCGGGAGACGCGCATCCCGTCGGCCTGCTGTTCCACCGCCACCCCGGCCTCGCGCAGCTTGTCGATGAAGGCGGGCAGCAGATCGACATGGGCGTTCTGCAACAGAAGATCGCCGCCGGTGATCGCCGCCGCGATGGCATAGGTGCCGGCTTCGATCCGGTCGCCGATGATCGGATGTTCGGCACCGTGCAGACGGTCCACGCCCTGAATCACAATCCGGTCGGTGCCCAGGCCGTCGATCTTCGCGCCCATGGCGATCAGGCAGCGACCGAGATCGACCACTTCCGGCTCCCGCGCGGCGTTGACCAGTTCGGTCTCGCCCTTGGCCAGGGCGGCGGCCATCAGCAGGTTTTCCGTCGCGCCGACCGACACTTGCGGGAAGACGATGCGGGCGCCGCGCAGCCCGCCCTTGGGGGCACGCGCCTCGATATAGCCGCCTTCCAGATCGATGGCCGCGCCCATCTGCTGTAGGCCCTTGATGTGCAGATCGACCGGGCGGGTGCCGATGGCGCAGCCGCCGGGCAGCGACACGCGCGCTTCCCCGCAGCGGGCGACCAGCGGCCCCAGCACCAGCACGCTGGCGCGCATCTTGCGCACCAGATCATAGGGCGCGGTGGTGGAGGCAATGGTGTTGGCAGTCAGCGAGATCACGCGGCCCTGATGGCCCTGGCGCGGATCGGCGCCCTGCAATTCCGGCTGCGCGCCATGCTGGGCCAGCAGCGTGACCAGGGTGGAGATATCGGCCAGATGGGGCAGATTGGACAGGGTCAGCGTTTCGTCGGTCAGCAACGCCGCCGACATCAGCGGCAGCGCCGCATTCTTGGCGCCGGAGATGGCGATGGTGCCTTTCAGCGGAACCCCGCCCCGGATGCGAATCTTGTCCATGCCCTTCAGTCTTTCTGTTCTGGTTCTGCTGTCCGCACTGCGGATTGGTACGGATTGATGCGGGTTACAGGCGTGGCAGGGTGACGCCGCGCTGGCCCATATATTTCCCCGCCCGGTCACGGTATGAGGTTTCGCACGGCCGGTCGCCCTTGAAAAACAGGAACTGGCAAATGCCCTCATTCGCATAGATCTTGGCGGGCAGCGGGGTGGTGTTGGAAATTTCGATCGTCACCTCCCCCTCCCATTCCGGCTCCAGCGGGGTGACGTTGACGATGATGCCGCAGCGGGCATAGGTGCTTTTGCCCAGGCAGATCACCAGCACATCGCGCGGCACACGGAAATATTCCACTGTGCGCGCCAGGGCGAAACTGTTGGGCGGGATGATGCAGACATCGGTCTGCCGGTCGACGAAGCTGCGCGGATCGAACGCCTTGGGATCGACCACCGAATTATCGACATTGGTGAAGATCTTGAACTCATCCTTCACCCGCGCGTCATAGCCATAGGAGGACAGGCCATAAGAAATGATGCCGCGATTTTCCGTATGCCCGCGTTCCTGCCGTTCGACAAACGGCTCGATCATGCCGTTCTTCAGCGCCTGTTCACGAATCCAGGTATCGGACATTATCGGCATAAGGCATCACCTGCGGCAAAATGGGTAGGCACTCTTCCAACCATCGCCTTGTAGCCGATGGACGGGTGCCCCTCAAGCCGGAAGCGGATAACCCGGCCATGAGCAGGCGGCATGCCGTAAGTCTGCTGTGCCGAACGGCGGGGCCTAGCCTTCGCTGGCCTGGCTATTCTCGCCGCCGGTTTCAGTTGCCGCGCTCTCCCCCACCTCATTGTCGCGCTCACTGTCGCGGGCGCGGACCTGGGCCTTGCGCTTCAGCAGATTGGCGCGCAATTGCTGGGCCAGCCGTTCGGCCCGGCGCTGCCGCTCCCGCTCTGCGGCGGGGGTGAGCACGGGGGTGGGGGAGGCGTTGGGAGTGGACGGGTCGGCAGGCATGGTGGGTGATCCGATCAATGGGTATGGCCGGTCAACAAGCTGCCCCTGATGTAACCGCCCGCCCCAAACCCCGCAAGCCCCCACTCCGCCGGGCCACTGGCAGGCCAAGTTGATGGCGGCAAATTTGCACCGCCAAATTTTGCGCTGAGGGGGACCGGATTGGGGCTTGCAAAGACCAAAGCATCCGTGTATTGATCGCCCCGCTTTCGACGGCAGGCCGCAGTGCAGCCCCCGCCGATCCGCGCCCCACGACGATCAAACACTTCTGATCCCGTGGCAGATGCTGCCGTAGCTCAGTCGGTAGAGCACATCCTTGGTAAGGATGAGGTCGTTGGTTCGATTCCAATCGGCAGCACCAGTTTTCCCAACTAATTAAGTCAAGAGAATACAAGCAGCCCACTTCTTTGGGCTTGCAGACGCTTGTTTGCTCAATAATATCGCCATTGGGTCTAGAACGACTAACCCAGTCATACAAGGGTATTCTGAATGGCAATCCCTGACTATCAAAGCTTGATGCTCCCGGTTCTGAGTGCCTGTGCGAAAAAAGAACAAAGAACCAGCGATCTTATTGAAGAATTGGCAAACAAGTTAGGGCTTAGCCCTGAAGACCGTACCGCGCTGCTGCCCTCAGGCCGACAAACGATATTTTCTAATAGGACCCATTGGGCGATTGTGTATCTCGGAAAGGCAGGGCTACTAGAGCGGACGCGTCGCGCGCATTATAAGGCAACTGATCGCGGCAATGATGTATTGGCTTCGCGACCCAAGCAGATTGATCTTAAGTTACTTAGCAAGTATCCAGAATTCAGGTCTTTTGTAAATAGAGGTGATTTGGAAGACGATCAGGTTCCAAAAATTAACGCGCCCTCTTATCCTTCAATATCTTCATTGGAGAAAGATGCGGAAACGCTCACACCAGACGATTTCATACGCACGGCCCATAGAGAACTCGAGAGAAAATTGGCAGCAGAATTGTTGGACCGCATCCAGCGCGGCAGCCCTGCCTTTTTCGAAAGCCTGGTGGTTCAGCTTCTAGTCGCCATGGGCTACGGCGGCTCCATCGCCGATGTCAGCGCCGCCCTGGTCGGCGGCGCGGGCGATGGCGGCATCGATGGCGTGATCGACCAAGACCCGCTGGGCCTCGATCGCGTCTATGTTCAGGCCAAGCGGTATGCCCGGGATAACAGCGTCGGCTCCAGCGCGATCCGCGACTTTTTCGGCGGGCTGGATATCAAGCGGGCCAGCAAGGGAGTGTTCGTCACCACCTCCTCCTTCACCCGCGACGCCATCCAGACGGCAGACCAACTGGGCAAACGCATCGTTCTGATCGACGGCCAGCGCCTGACCCAGCTGATGATCCACCATTCCGTCGGCTGCCGCGTCGAAGAAACCCTGACCATCAAACGCATCGACGACGATTTTTTTGAGGAATGAGGTGGCGGGCCTGGATGGGGGACATGGTTATTGACTGAGGGTGATTAAGGAAATAGAAATTTTGGCTTATGTCAGTGAATATAACATAATAACTGTTGTCAGAACCAGACAACAAAAGACTGATCGTCAGGAACGAACCCACACACCGTATTGAGAGGAAAAATGAAAAATACATTTCTATTAATTATGTATTGTTTTGTATATATACTATGTCCAAGTATTTTTTTATACTTTTTGTATATTGCGAAAATATCAAATGAGATTAAATATATTTCTATCGTAATAATTTTTGTTTCTTTTCTAATTCTTTTGAAGCTACAGGATATATTTTCACAAATTAATACATTAGTTTACTGGTCAAGATGTATATTTATTTACCAAAAAATGACGAATGAACGTCACAACACAAAAGATATAGACATTCAGATCGAAAGAGATATTGATAAGGAATGGCGCGAAATGCTTTATGCTCAACTTTTTCGATCAATACTTATAATTCTGTATATTTTCGCAGTAATTACGATATCTATATTTATGATAAAGCTAAATTTTGCCCCCTTTATCATTGATTACATTCCATTACCTTAAACGTATTAACCCTCTCCATAATCTGCTCCAAGGCGGGCCAGAGGTCTGCTGGGTGGGCAAGGTGGTGGGTGAGGAGGCCGGTCGGCTCCTCAGGATCGATAGGCCGGGCGTCGATAAGGCTGGCGTCGGTCGCCGGATTTAGGGTCGGATTTACCACCAGAGGTGAGGGCGCAGACATCGCCAGGCGGCGGGCGGTTAGGTGGTCGGTCAGTTGGCGCAGGGTTTTGTCCAGCCCCTTGAACACCCGCCCGCGTTTCCAATCGATGGGATCGACATGGGCGTTGAGCAGCGCCAGCCCGTTCCGCTGCGCGGCCGGGCGCGGGGCGAAGGTGGAGAGGGTGGCATAGCCTTCGCCCACCAGCCGGTCGATCACCGGGGTGCCGATGCGGTTCCAGGGCGGCACCAGCATCCGGTCCCACCGATCAGGGCCGAACAGCCGGTCCAGCACTGCGCGCCCGGCGGCCAGATCGGTCAGGCAGGCATCCAGCGCGCGGGAGCTGGGAAATTCGCTGGCTTTTTCGCCCGCCGGGGCATGGTTGAGATGCGCCCAGCCATGCTGCACCACCCGCACCGCCCCCCGGTCGATGAAGGGGGCAAGGTGGCGCGCCAGACCAACCGTAGCGTGGGCTGGGATGACGGCCAGCACCAGCGGCAGGCCATGGCGCGTCAGCGCCAGCAGCCGGTCCAGCGCCGGGGTCGGTTCAACCGCATCATCGTCGCGCCACCAGAAGGTGGGGCGGCGGCCCAGGCGCTGCCATGCCGCCAGTTCGGCCTCCAGCGCCTGCCAGGAAGCGGGCCAAGATGCTGGATCGACGGTATTATCGGACGGCATTCCGCTTACTCCCCACCGGGTGCGGGGGCCAGGATCTGCCCCGCCCCTAACACCGCCTCTGCTGCGCGCAACAGGGCCGCGGTTTTGGCTGCGCCATCCATATCCACCGGCACGGCGCGCGGATCGGGCGCGGCCTGCGCCCGGCGGATCGCATCGGCCAGGGCGGCGGCGGTCAACCCCGCTTCGGGCACCAGGGTAATCCGCCCCAGCGCGGCCAGTTTTTCTGCCCGCGCGGTCTGTTCGGTTTCCCCCGGCGCGGCAAAGGGCACCATCACCGCCCGCACCCCCGTTGCCAGCACATCCATGGTGGTATTGTACCCGGCTTGCGACACCGAAAGCCCGGCGGCGGCCAGCACGGCGCGGAAATCGTCGCGGTGCCGGGCGAGGGCGACGCGCGGCTGGTTGCCGCAATAGGCCGCCAGCCGCGCCAGACTGTCGGCCGGGGCCATCGCACCGGCGATCAGCAGCCAGCGGCCCGCGTCGGGCGTTCCGGCGGCTTTTGCGGCCTGATCCAGCAGGGCGCGGGCGTCGAGGGCGGTGCGCAACAACCCCTCCCCCACCGCGCCGCCCCCGGCGGAGACGATGACATCGAACCGCTCTGGTGACGGGGGTGGCGCCGCCTCTGCCACATAACCGGTATAGCGCACCCGCTCACCCAGCCGACCCTGGCCCAGTTCGGCGGCGGCGGGGAAACTTTCGGCCAGATCGACAAAGCGCGGATCGCCATGGACCAGCACCAGATCGATATGGCGCTGCACGGTTTCCACCACTTCGGCAATCCGCTTGGGCTGCGGCTTGGTGACCAGAATATCGCGGATGGAGGTGGCGATCACCGGCGGCTGCGCCTCGCGCCCGGCCAGCTCCAACAGCGGCAGCAGTTCAAAGCGAAACTGGCGGCGGGCGAAGGGAAACCCTTCCAGCAGCAGCACGCGCGGGCCGATGCGCCGATAGGTGGCCAGCAGCGCATCGCGGCGCGCGGCGCGCCAGGCATCGTCCACCGGCTGCCCATCGGCATCCAGCAGGGTTTTCAGATCGCCGGTTTCGGCCCGGCACGGGGGCAATTGCACGATGTCCGCCCCGCCCCAATCCTCTCCCGGAACCGGAAAGCCGCCGCGCGCCACAGTGACGGCAAACCCGGCCCGCATCAGCGACCGGGCCAGCAATTCGGCCCGGCGATGATGGCCGATGCCCAGAATATGCTGCACATGGAACAGAAGCGGGATCATGGAACCTGCAAGGGGACAGAGGGATCTTCCAGCGACAGCCGCCCGGCGGCATCACACACGAACAGATGGCCGTGGCCGCCGCTGGAGTGATCCAGCGGCAGGCGCACCGGCGGCTTTCCGTGATAGCGCCATCCGGTGGCCAGACACAAGGCGGCGGTGATCACCCCCTTATGCGTCACGGCGACCAAGGGGCCGCTTGCAGTGGGGCCGGACGGACCAGACAGAAAGGCCGCCAGACGATCCGCCACCTGGGCCAGCGATTCGCCGCCCGGCGGGGCATCCTCGAACCCCCAGGCATCCCAGCGCGGGCCAAGATCGGCGGCCAGTTCAGTACGGCTTTGCCCTTCCCAGGTGCCGTAATCCTGTTCGATCAGCGCAGGGACGATCCGAACCGGCTGGTTCGCCGCCAGGGCCGCAGCGGTCTGGCGGGCGCGGGTCAGCGGGCTGGACAGGATCGGCCAGCCCCGCATCGCGTCCGGCAGGCGCCAGCGCGCCACCAGCGCGGCCC